>PUOI01000013.1 GCA_003552765.1 Candidatus Hydrogenedentota bacterium
ATTAAATCGACAGGCCCTCAAAGGGGGAATAACTCGTAGCGCCGTCCCTACCGTCATCCCCGCGAAAGCGGGGATCCAAATCCGGAACGTAGCGCCGCGCCCAGTGGAGTCCCGCGTGCGCGGGAATGAAGATGGAGGGCCGGGGATGTACGTGAATTGCGCGTATGCCCTCAGACCCGGCCGATGCGCTGCGGCGGCCACCATACGGCGGCTAGCGGTCCGGCGAGGGCGCCGCGCTCAATGTACCGCAGGGCAAGGCTTGGTTCTTCATCTTCGTCTCCGAAAACCTCGGCGATGAGGGCGTATTGACCCTCTTTCAGCACCGTCTGCTTAGGTTTGCCATCCACCGCCACGGCGCCGTATTCCTGGATGGACGGCACTGCGTTCTCCAGGGGTTCACCGCCGAGTTGAACGGAGCCGTTCTTGACGCCAATCTTGTCGCCTGGCAGCCCCGCTATCCGGCCAATGCCAAGCGTCTCGCCGTCCTCCTCAAAAAACGCCACCGCTTCGCCACGCGTTGGCGGCCGGCCCTTGGTCACGGGATTGCGGACGAGCGGAACCCGCAGGCCAAACGCCGGCTTGCTGATCATGACCCGGTCACCCTGCTTTAGACCGCACAAGCGCGAGGATGCCTCGATGCGCCATGACTGGAAAAAGAACAGCGCGCCTACGATGTAGAGTCCGACGGCCGCGGGCGGGCCATAGAGCAGCAACCGGCCCCACCATGTCTGGGAAAAGCCGGTAAAATCGCGCCAGTTGTCAATCGGCCACCAGATACAGAACGCGCGGCCCAAGAAATGATCGCGCGGGACCCAGCCGTAGTGGCGGCTGTCCACGCTGTTGCCGCTGTTGTCGCCAAGCATGAAGTAGTGGTCCTCGGGAATCACGGAATACCGCTCGCTCTCAAGGACGCCGTACCGGAACGGGCGCTGCCGGCTGCCGCGCCGCAGGCTTTCCTCGACGATCTGATCGGCCTGCTCCGGCCCAAACATTTCGACGGCCTGCTGGCGGTCGGCCTCGCTGATTTCGAATTCGCGGGTGTAGTGGACATCGGGCATATCGTCCGGAAGCTCAAGCGGTTCGCCGTCGATGTACACATCTCCGTCAGCGATGTGCACTTCCTCGCCCGGAAGGCCGATGATGCGTTTGATGAGGATGTTGTGCTGAGCATCCTCTTGCACCGCGCGGAAGACGACCAGCTCGAAGCGCTCGGGCTCATGCCACTGGAAGAGGCGGGCATTGCTGAAGGGAACGCGCAGCCCGTAGTGGAGCTTGTTCACGAAGACGCGGTCGCCCCTCATGAAACGCGGGTCGCCTTCAAGCGTCGGCTCCATGGAGCCGCTGGGGATCTTGAACGGCTCAATGAAGGCCCACCGGACCACCAGCACCAAGAGGATGATAACGAGCCAACCCCTCAGGTTGGCCCATGTCCACGGCCCGGTTATGCGTTCCACGCTTTCCCGCCACTTCGCCTTGGGTTCGGGCGGGGACGGTGGTGGATTCGAGGACTTGTGTTTGCCCATCTTACTTATCGCGATCCCCATCGACTTGCAGCAGCGCCATGAAGGCTTCCTGAGGAACCTCCACCCGGCCCACTTGCTTCATTCGTTTCTTGCCTTCCTTCTGGCGTTCCAGCAGCTTGCGTTTGCGCGTGATGTCGCCGCCGTAGCATTTCGCCGTCACGTTCTTTCGCATGGCCTTGACGGTCTCCCGCACAATGATCTTGTTGCCGACCGCCGCCTGGATGGCCACCTCGTACTGTTGGCGCGGAATCAGCCGCTGAAGCCGGGAAGCCAGAGTGCGCCCGATCTGCTCGGCCCGATCCCGGTGGACAATGGTCGAGAGCGCGTCGACCGGTTCGCCATTCAGGAGAATATCGAGCCGCACCAGCTTGCCGGGCCGATTGTCCAAGAGGCGGTATTCAAGGCTGGCGTATCCGCGCGAAATGGTTTTGAGCCGGTCGTAGAAATCCATGACGACCTCGGCCAACGGCAACTGATAGAAGACCATGCAGCGGTTGTTGTCGATGTAATCGATGCGCACGTGAATGCCCCGCTTGTCCTTGCAGAGGTCGCACACAGCCCCGAGGAAGGCCGTCGGCGTGATGATCTCCGCTTCGATGTAGGGCTCCTCGATGCGTTCAATCTCATTGGGGGCGGGCATTTGCGAGGCGTTTTCGATGATCATCTCCTCCCCGGAACTCTTCAGCACCCTATACCCCACGTTGGGAATGGTCGTCACCAAGGTCAGGTCGAACTCCCGCTCCAGCCGCTCTTGGATGATCTCCATGTGCAGGAGCCCCAGGAACCCCAGGCGGAACCCCAGCCCAAGCGCATCCGAGCTGTCGGGGGTGTACTGGAAGGAGCCGTCGTTGAGCTGAAGCCGTTCGAGGGCGTCGCGCAGCTCTTCATAATCCGTCTCGCCCGCGGGATACAGCCCGCAGAACACAAGCGGATTCACTTCTTGATAGCCGGGCAGCGGATGTGGGGCGGGATTGGCCACGTCCGTGATGGTGTCGCCGATTTTGGTGGCCTTCAGCGTCTTGATGCTGCAAATGACATACCCCACCTCGCCGGTTTCCAGGCTTTCGGCCGGCTTAATCGCGGGGGTGAACACGCCGAGTTCGTTCACGTCGTATTGCAGCCCGTTGGACATCATCTTGATGGTCATGCCCTTGCGCATCCGGCCCTGCTTCACGCGCGTGTGAATGACCACGCCCCGGTAGGTGTCGTAGACGGCGTCGAAGATGAGGGCTTTCAGCGGCGCGTCCCGGTTGCCTTTCGGGGGTGGGACACGGCCGATGATCGCCTCGATGATCTCCTGTGTCCCGATGCCCTCCTTCGCGCTGGCGAGGATGGCCGAATCGCCATCAAGGCCCACGACCTCCTCAATCTGACGCCGCGCCATATCCACGTCGGCGCTGGGCAGATCTATCTTGTTGATGACCGGGATGATCTCGAGATCCTGCTCGATGGCCTTATAGGCGTTGGCCAGCGTCTGCGCCTCCACGCCTTGCGCCGCATCCACCAAGAGCAGCGCGCCTTCGCAGGCCGCCATGCTGCGCGAGACTTCGTAGGAGAAATCCACGTGGCCGGGCGTGTCGATGAGGTTCAGCACGTATTCCGTACCATCATCGGCGGTGTACGTCAGCCGCACGGACACGGATTTGATGGTGATGCCCCGCTCCCGCTCCAGCTCCATAGTGTCGAGGGATTGGTCTTGAAAGTTGCGCTCATCCACCGCCCCCGTCAACTGGAGAAAACGATCCGCGAGCGTGGATTTGCCATGGTCGATATGCGCGATAATGCAGAAATTTCGTATTCGGTCCAGCGGTGTCGCCATAAAGTCCTTGTACTGAATTTCCGGCCGCGCCGGCAATCCGATTCGAGTTCAGGTTTGAGAAAGTAAACGCCCCAGTAGCATACCGGGGCCACTGAGATAGGCGCAAGCCTGGAGGGCGTGGTTCAAGGCCGGGTTATCTGTTCGATGACCTGCAAACTCCGGAATGCCGCGCCAGTTTGCTCCGCGGCGAAACGGCTCAACAGCGTGAACAACGCGCTGGGCGCCGTTTCCGTGGGACACGCGCGTCTTGCATCGGAAAACACCGCCAGCGCCTGCCTTGTTTCCGGCCGCAGACGGTGCGGCGCGGAACAGTCCGCGCACACCACGCCGCCCTTCATGGAGAATTTGCAGCCGCCTTCCGGCACGTACGCGCCGCATTCCACGCACGAGGCAACCGCCGGGGCCAGTCCGCCCGCCTCCAACAGCCGCAAGGTCTGCCACGCGGCATGCAGGCGGGGTTCGCCGGTCCAGCGGGTCAAGTCCTCGAAGTTGCTCACCAGGGCCGCGTATATTTCTTCCGCGGCGATCCCCTCCCCGGAGAGCTTATACGCCAATTCCAGGATGAAGGAGCCGTAGAGGCCTTTGTCAAAATCCGCCTTGATTGCGCCGAAGCCGTCCAGCAGGCTCGCCTCGGTAAGCGTCTGCACCGAACGGCTTTCCTTCCAATAATACACGATTTCCACTCGATTGAAGGAATCCAGCGCCGCGCCGGTGTGGCTGCCGGGCCGGCGGGCGCCCTTGACCATGCAGGCGACTTGACCCCGGCCAGGGGTCAGGAAGGTGACGATCCGGCTGGTCTCGCTATAGTCCACCGCCCGTAGGACGACCCCTTCGGAGCGTTCTTGCATTCGCGGGCTACTCCAAATCCAAGGGGGCTAACCGGGGTATTACCGGCTCGCGTCCTTGCGGCATTCGGCAATGAGGTTCGCGGCCAAGCCCGTCCACCCGGTCTGGTGGCTGGCTCCCAGGCCGGCGCCATTGTCGCCATTGAAGTACTCGTGGAACAGCAAGCGGTCCCGCCACTCCGGATCGGCCTGCAACTCGTCCGCCTCGCCCAGAAACGGACGCCGGCCGTTCTCGTCCAGCGTGAACAGTCTAATGAAGCGCCGGCCGATTTCCCGCGCGGCCTCATCCAGGGGCATCCGCCGCCCGGATCCCGTGGGAACCTCAACCGTCAACTCATCCCCCCAGAAGCGGTGGTAGCGCTCCAGGGCCCGGATGATGAGGAAGTTCATGGGCGCCCAGACCGGGCCGCGCCAATTGCTGTTGCCGCCGAAGAGGGGATTGCGCGCCTCGGCCGGCTCGTAGCGCACTACTTCGCGGAAATCCCCGCGCGCAAAGATGTAGGGGTCGTTTTCGTATGTCTTGGAGAGGGATCGAATGCCATACGGCGAAAGAAACTCGTCCTCATCGAACAACCGCGTCAGCACGCGCTCCAGTTGTTCGCGCCGCATGAGCGCCAACAAGCAGCGCCCTTTTTCACCGGGCTCAAAGCGGCAGGTGATGTTGCTGGTGAGATCGCCGCGGTGCTCGTAGAACCATTCCATGCGCCGCTTGAAGCCGGGCAACTGGTCCACTTGGCGCGGGTCCAGTATCTCCACGGCGAGCAGGGGAATCAATCCCACCATGGATCGCAGCCGTATCGGTTCCCGCGTACCATCCGGGTAACGGATCTGGTCATAGAAGAAACCATCTTCCTCATCCCACAGGGAGCAGCCGCTCCATTTGATGTTGTGAATGGAGTCGGCGATGTAGAGGAAATGCTCGAAGAACTTCGAGGCGATATCCTCGTACGCGAGATTGGTCTTGGACAATTCCCACGAAATGGCGAGCATGTCGAGGCAATACATCGCCATCCAACTGGTGGCGTCGCTCTGTTCCAGCCGGCCGCCCGTTGGCGGGGGCGAGCTGCGGTCGAACACGCCGATGTTGTCCATGCCCAGAAAGCCGCCCTCGAACACGTTCTGTCCTAGGACATCCTTCCGGTTCACCCACCACGTGAAGTTCATGAGAAGCTTATGAAACACGCTTTCCAGAAAGGCCGTGTCGCCCTCGCCCTTCTGGCGCCGTTCGTGATCATAGATTTCCCAAAGCGCCCACGCGTGCACGGGAGGATTGACATCGTTGAAATCCCATTCGTAGGCGGGAAGCTGCCCGTTGGGATGCATGTACCATTCCCGTGTAAACAGGGTAAGCTGGCGCTTGGCGTATTCCGGGTCGGCCATGGCCAACGGGAGGGCGTGGAACGCCGAATCCCATGTGGCGTACCACGGGAACTCCCACGTGTCCGGCATGGAAAGGACGTCGTCGTTGAAGAGATGGATCCATTCGTGGTTCCGGCCATGGAGCCGGCCGGGAGGAGGAGGCGGTTCCGTGGGATCGCCCCGAAGCCATGTCTCCACGACGTAGTGGTACCACTGCTTTGACCAGAACATCCCGGCCATGGCCTGACGAAAAACGCCCGCTTCTTCCTGCGAGACGTTGCGCGGCATGATCGCGCCGTAAAACGCGTCGGCTTCCTTGCGCCGCAGCCGTATCACGTCATCAAACGCATGGGTATCGATGTCCACCCCCGGTTCCGG
>PUOI01000633.1 GCA_003552765.1 Candidatus Hydrogenedentota bacterium
GGTCAACAGATCCGCGGTTTTGCTAGTACTCTGTCCGCCTTTGAATCGTGGGTGACGTCTCTTCTTGGCGGTGACGTAGCACGGGCTTCCAGCCCGTGATTCATGGCCTGGAAGGCCATGCCACCTCTAAGCGCGTTCACTTCGGCGGTCAACGGATCCGCAGTTTTGCTATTCGCTTTCCAGCGAACGTTCCAGCATCGCCATGAGTTCAACTTGCCGCGGGCCATAGATGTCCGCCTGGCGAAGGATGTCTAGCGCGGCGCGGCACTTGAGCTGGAACGTCTGGAGGTCGCCTGCCGCCTTGGCTTTCCGGGCCGATTCGTAGACCCGTTCGAACTTCAGCCGGTCCCTGCTTGCGCCAGCCGAATCATCCTGGCCTTCCTGGCGCGCCAACTCCTGTATATACCGGCGTACAGCCAGCGGGGGCGGCGGCTTGCCTTGCGCGCGCGCATTCATGGCGTGGACGGCGTGCACCGTACGCTTTTCGGCTTCCTTGGTCTGGCTTGGGGAGACCTTGGCGGGGTCAAATGAGGTCAGGGAGTGGCGGCAGCCCGGATGAAACAATCCGTCTCGAACGGCGTGCTCCACGGTGGGCAGCCCGGGAACCGCGCCGGTGAGGCTGACCACGGCCCCCACCCAGTCCAAACAGGCGTCGTCCTTATCCTGCGGCCCCACCACCTTGCAGATCTCCACGCCCGCCGCCTTGAGCCGCTCCAGCATGCGCTGATGCGCATCGCTGGCGGCGGTTCGCCGTCCCGCCCTGGCTGCATCCCCGCGCACATCCTCTTGGTGTCCCATCATCTCACACTCGCCCCCGCGATTCGGCGCGTTGTCCAAAAGTAGACGTTCATCTTCCGTTTTGAGGCGGCATGGCCAGGTTCCACGCCTCGCCCCATCTGTGCGTGAAAGGACCAGCCGCCATGCCCGATCCCGATGCGGACCCAAGCGTCCGCTCGGAGCATATAGTATCACGAGCAACGGCGTCAGGTGGAATTAGGGCGGTTGGCAGGCCGGATATTGGTCTCGGCTACAAAAAAGCGGCCGGTCCGCCCTCCTTGGTTTAGGAGAGCAAACCGGCCGCATCGGCGTTACGTCACTCGCTTCAGTCTGGAAGCGGTGAGGGCTTCAGGCGGTCACATCAACCCCAGCCGCCGGTGAACGGAATAACCAAGTGCGCTTGCGTGCCAGCCGCGTTCTCGGGGTATCCATCCTCGGGCGCAAGCCACTGAATGGGGTACGACTCGTTGAAGCGAATGAACTCTACGTGTCCGTCCATGAACAAGACATTCGCTCCGCCCGGCAGATGGTTGAACTGCTGCACGCTGCCTCGTCCGCCAGCGCCGCCGGGATCCCAGCCTTCTCCCCACGGCGGCGTCTGCATCATGGAATAGTAGTCGAACTTCACCGCGATGCTGCTCTGTGCTTCCGCGCCCGCGGCGGGATTGTTGATATCGGTGATGAAGAACCGTTCGATGCCGTCCCGCAGGCGCGGATAGGTATCCGGCAGGGGCGAACCATCATCGTCAAGGTTGTACACGGTCCCGTCATAGTTGTACCCGAGATGGCGATCCTGGGCCGCGTTGATGTCGTCGTAGCCCTTGTCCCGTTTGATTTCCACCAAGTCCCATTCCTCCGGAGCGCCCCGATCATGATGGTCGCCGGGGTAGATGTCATGCACATACTCGTGTCCGTAGAGGGGGTGCTCAATGTTGATGTAGTCGCAGATCTGCGAGATGGTGCGCGTCGCGTGCGCCAGGTAGACATATGAGATCGGATGAGACAAAAACGCGTCCTGCACATCCCGGGATCCCGCATCGTTGTACTGATCGCGCTGCTGCATCTCCTCGAAGGTCTCTTGCAGGTCTTCCCCCAGTCCAAGCTCCCCGGGCCGTGCATCCGAGGGACAGACCTTGATATTGATGTCGGTCCAATAATCGGGGTAAATGGACAATCCCCGCACGCCCTTGAAGCCTGAATAGCCCGCTGTATAGCGGTTCTGTCCTGGCGGGAAGTACTCGCCCCGCGCTTCATTGGCGTACATCGCAAAGATTTGGCCGAACTGACGCAGGTTGTTGGCGCAGCTCGCCCGGCGCGCCGCTTCCCGAGCCCGCGCCAAGGCCGGCAGCAGAATCGCCGCCAGGATGCCGATGATGGCGATAACCACCAGTAGTTCGATTAGGGTGAAACCTTTCCTTTGTGCTTTCATTGGTTCTTCTCCTATTGAAACAGCGTCTTGCCCTTGGATTACTTGCTCAGCTTCGTTTGCCCTTTCTCTTTCCTCTTTTCCTTTTCCCGTGCGGGCGGCGAGCCCTTTGAACGCCGATACTCTCCCAACTCATACTGATCCTGCAGTACCGAGCAATAAATTTACGCTAGCATAACCTGCCTGTAATGTCAACATACATGTTGCTTTGATTCAGTACAGTATGATAATGAAGCATATGATCCACTAAAAACGTTATAATAAGCGTGAATATATTCCCCAAAAGCAGCAACGCCCGGCTTCCTTTCGTCAGGAAACCGGGCGTTGTGTGGTGTGTTACTCTTGCGAGCGTCCAAGAAATGTGGCCTGAACGCTCGGCGTTAAGGAGGTGAGCCGCCGTTTATCGGCGCTTGCGCCGCATGCGGGCCAAGCCCATCAGCGCAATCGCGCCGCCCGCGGCCGCTAAGCCCGCCAAGCCGGCGGCTGGCGCCTGAACTTCTTCCACGCGAAGCACGATTTCAAACTCTTGGGGAACATCAAAGTCGGGATGTTCCACCACCACGGTGTACGTACCCGCTTGTTCCACGGTGGCGTCGTCGATGTCCAAGTAATTGTTTATCTCGTCTTCAATTTCCTCGCCCTCGAAGTACCACCGGAACGTGGCGTCGGCCTCGAACTCCTCGTGAAGCAGCACCGGCCCGAGCCGGGTAGAGCCCTCCGGCGCGACAAACACGAGCGTACTGGGGTCGGTCTCGATGAGGCTCAAGACGTACGGCAAGTCCCGTGCGCCTAGATTCCCACCGTCATCAGCGGCTCCGATGGCGGGGGAGCCCGCACCCAGCCTAAGATTGCCAGCTGCCGCATCAACGAAGAGGGGATCCTCGTCGATGTCCGACTCATGGATCGAATTCGTTATGTCATCCGCCGCCTCCACGTCGTTAGGATCGTTACCGAAGATGATGCTGTTCGAGACCTCGAATCCGCCCCTAATTACGTATTCGTTTTCCCCGTCAATCACGTTGCCCGTGAACGTGGAGTAGTCAACCGGGATACCGGAGACGTCCGTAAAGATCGCGCTGCCGCCGCCCCAGTCGGGGCCCGAGGTATTGTTGAGGAAGATACTATTGGTAATGCTGCCCGAGGTCTCGAAGCGGTAGAGAATCGCGCCGCCCAACGAATCCCCTGTGTTGTCCTCGAAGATACAATCCTCGACGTGGAGGGTTCCCGTGTTGTCGGCCGTTATCGCGGCCCCCATGCCCGCTTGGTTGTTCACAAAGTGACACTGGACAACCGTGGCCTCCACATCTTCGACGTCATCTTCCGCCGCCACCAGCACGGCGCCGCGGTTGCTCGAGGCATTCTGAATCCTGAAGCCGTCGATACGATTCCCCGTGCTGCCTTCGTCGCCGAAGAAAATCACGGCCCCATCGGCGTGGCCGGAGAGGTCCCCGGCGTCGCCTACGTCCGATCCGTCAAGCACCGTGGGGTTAGCCCATGGGTTGCGATCGCCAAGACTACCGCCGACTTGAAAACCGCCGTAGGCTTCCACTCCGCCCGGCCACGCAATTGGGTCGGACAACTCGTATGTGCCTTCCGCGACCCATACATCCTCATTGTTGGCCGCCGCCGTGTCCACGGCCTCTTGGAGGCTGGAGAACGCGTTGTCCCAGTCCGAGCCATCCTCATCGCCGGCCCCGCCGGGAACCACATGGACTTGCGCCCCTACCGACAAACCGAGAACCATACACAGCCCCACAACCAACGTCTGAACTAGCTTCGCCCTGTTACCCATTGCCCTACTCCTTCTTTCCATTTTTCCGTAAGCTCCAACCATGCCCGTGGGAACTTCCCATTTCCCACCTGCCCTGTTTACTCCGCGGCGCACATCGTATCCTTTACCACGATACCATAATCTAACATGTACCCTACTGGTTATGTCAACCCACAAGAACACAGAGTATGCAGTTTGTCTATAAATCAAAAAATAAAGACTAATACAATCGAAGACTCTAATGAGATTCCAAAAACGAAAACGCCCGGCTTCCGTTCGTCAGGAAACCGGGCGTTGTTTGCTGTCATCCAACGCAGTCTTCGCCGCGTCAATCACACCGGTGCGAATCGTAGAGATTTCTCTTCATGCACTTCTCGGGCTGGCGCCAACCGGGGGGGCGCTTCTACGGCGCATTCCGTACATTGGTTCCCCAAATTGCCATTCAGCCTGTGCCGCCCGCCAGGACCCAGAAGTGGCTGATGTAAGGCTCCTCGTAGTGGCGCCATGCCGCCAAGGATTCTGGATGAAGATCGTTCAGCAGCATGGGCGGCGCTTCCTCAAGCCGTACGAAGTTCACGTGACCGTCCATGTACAGGATGTTGCTGCCGCTGGGCGAGTGGTTGAAGTTCATGGTGCCTTGGCCACCGTAGTAGTGTTCACGCTCATACCCCACCGTATCTTTCATGACCACAATACTGCTTTGAGCCTGCGCGCCCGCGGCGGGGTTGTTGATGTCGGTGATGAAGAAGCGCTCGATGCCATCACGCAGACGGTTCTGCCAGACGGGACTCACTTCACCTCCTTCGTCATTTACGGAGTGTCCGGCCCCCCACCACGGACCGTTTTCCCATACTCCGCCCGAAATATCTCCCGCGCCAAAAACACGGCCGTCCTCGGTGGTCATGTAGCCTATGTCTGACGTGCAAGAGTCATCCACATGAGTCAGAGCGCCCTCCGCGGCCAATTGATGAAACTCGCCTACGCCACGCCAAGAAGGAGCGGCCTCATCTTCAAGCTCGAAGAACAGCATGGCGATTTCGGTGCCCGTGCGAACAGGGTAGGGGAAGTAGTAGTAGGATATGGGGTGGGAGAGTAGGTGCATAATGCACATGGTCCGCTCCCAATCCTCGCCGTAGGGGCTGTTGGAAATGCGTTGGATCTGGCCGCCGAAGTCAGCCTCAATGGTCACGGGAAGCTGGTCCATCTCACCGCCGGGATCGCTGGGACACCGCGCGATCGCGGGATCGGTCCAGTAATCCGGGTAGATCGCCTCGGCATTGAAGCCGAACAGACGGTCTTCCAAATACCCGCGGTAATACATGGCCGGCGGGTAGTATTCGCCCCGAGTTTCATTGGCGTACATCGCGAAGATCTGGCCGAACTGGCGCAGGTTGTTGGCGCAGCTCGCGCGGCGCGCGGCTTCCCGGGCGCGGGCCAAGGCGGGCAATAGGATGGCCGCCAGTATGCCGATGATGGCGATCACCACCAGCAATTCGATCAGCGTGAAGCCTTTCCGTTGTGCTTTCATTGTCTCTTCTCCTCTTGAAACAGTGTCTTGCCCTCGGATTAGCTGCTCAGCTTCATGTGCCCTTTCTCTTTTCGTTTTCCCGCGCGGGCGGCGAGCCCTTCGAGCGCCGATACTCTCCCAACTTATAGTAATGCTGGAGTAACGAGCAGTAAATTTAAGTTAGCATAACCGGCTTGTTGTGTCAACACGCAGTTGAAAGTCTTAAGTATAATATATAGCCTAAACAGATAACGCGCTAAAAACGCTCTCGCGAGCGTGGAGATATTGCCCAAAAGCAGCAACGCCCGGCTTCCTTATGGCAGGAAACCGGGCGTTGGTATTGGGATGCTTCTGGCTATACCAGGGAAATTTGTTACCTGCGCATGCGCCGCATGCCGCCGAGGAGGGCCAATGCGCCCGCCAGTGCGCCGA
>PUOI01000627.1 GCA_003552765.1 Candidatus Hydrogenedentota bacterium
CAAGCAGCGCCCATACCCGGATCGCCTTGATTTCACCGAAGAACTTCCGTTGGATATGTCCGCAACCATTGCTAAGGGCTTCGTCTTCAAGTGGACCTATACCGCTCATGTTTGTTCTCCCATAACCGTTCAAGTGCTCCCAAAACACGGGACTTTTCCCCTTGCGTCCCCAAGCTACTCTCAACAGTCAAACATCCGCTGCAAGAGGTCTCTTGGCCAAAACCCCGAATGGTGCACTTAGCAAATGACTTGGGCTTGGAACCTTAAAAACAGCCATTCACAAACACAAAGGAAACGTCCACCACAAAGCAAAGCGCAGCCTTTTGTCCGCCGTCACCCTTGCGCGAGGGCGGCGCGGCGTTCAAGGAGCACTTCAAACTGTTGTATGCGCGTATCGAAGAACTGCATGAGCTTCTCGTGCAGCTCGGGGTTGGCGGCGGCAATGAGCGAGCGGTGGTTGCTGACCGTGCTGTCGAGCATGAGGACTTCGTCCAGGCGATCGCCGTAGGCGTCGGTGACCACGCATCCCGCTTCCTCGGCGATGAGCAGGGAAGCGGCCAAGTCGTAGGGGGCCATGCCGAGCACAATGCCGCGGCCGGCGTTGATGAACTGGTCCTGAACCGCCTCCGGGATGTCGCGGTAGAAGCGGTTGGCGAAATCGACGCAGGCGTCGAGCTGATTGGTTAACAAGCGCGTCAGACTGAAGGAGGTGCTGTTGCACGCGAAGAAACCGCCCTTGAGGCTGGTCAGATCGATGAGGCGGGCGGCCGTGGGAAACACAAGTTCAGCGGGACGGGCGGGCACCGTCATGGACCAGGACACCATTTCCAGGTCAGTGTTCGTCGACGGTTTGGGCCGCGAAAAGGAGGACGAGTTCTCCCGGTAGATCCGGGAGCCTTTACCGCGCTCGGCATAGAAGATCCGATCGCCGGCGATTTCCATGACACAAGCGTTGTCCACATCGCCAAGCTGGGGCCGCTCGATGACCCGCGTGGCCGCGACGGACACCACGCAACTCTCGAAACCGCTTTTCGCGGCCCGGCTGCCGTCCACGGGATCCACCACGAGCAGATACTGCGGCGGACCGGAGGAAAACGTGGTGTACCCGGCATCCTCGGAATAGTAGGCCACGGGCTGATCGCAGCGTCTCAAGTAGGTAAGCAAGGCCTTTTCGGCAATCTGGTCAAGCTTGAAGGTGGCGTCGCCGCTTGAGGCCGAACCCACAATTTCCCGGCCCCGGGCGTCACGCACCGCCGGGCGAACCGCATCGCGCACATGGGCGGCCACGTCCATCAAGAAATCGCGGGGCAGCGGCTTGACGCTTTTGCCTTTGGAGGCGGAATTCGAGGGCGCCTTCGCACCATCCGAGTTCTTGCCGCTTCCCGGCGCTTTCGCCGCCTTTTTGGCGCTCTCCGTTTTGCCGTCGTCCTTGACCGCCCGCGCGGCTGGATTGCTCTTCGCCATCCGCTCTGCTTCGGCGGCGGGTTCGGGCTGTTTCTTTCGATTTCGCGTGCTTGCTTTTTCCTGCGTCATCGTCGCCTCGTTACGTGGGTTGCCGGCGCTCCGCGCCAACCGCGCCCGTGGACCCTGCCAGGCCCAAGCACGTTCGACGTCGCCGGACGGAGAAACTCACTTCACGGTTACTTTAGGTGGAGCAATATAGTCGAGGAAACGGTCCTTAACCTTGCCCTTTGACGCATCGCCCCGATGAATGAAGACTCTGTACCGCCACGTGGTCTGGCTGCCCTTTGGAAAGACCATGTCACCCTTCACCTTGTCCTTGGGGCGATAGTGGCGTCTTCCGAAACAGTTGGCGGTCATCAGGCCGTAGTCCCGCACGTGCCAATGCGTGGGGTAGCGAGGGTTGGTCTCATGGTCGAACACCGCAATCCCCACGGTTTTGCCGTCAATCGTGCCACTGCGGTCACACCATGGCGCCCGTCTGCCCCACGTCTCATCTTCTCCTATCCCGCCATAGCCATTTTCGATGCATCCGCCGTGGCCGGCCTCCAACGCCTTGGCCGCCCGAACGGCCAAGAGACCGCCTTCCCTGGTGTCGTGAAACACCACCTGGGCCTCGGTCATGCACAGGGTCACGTTGAAATCAAAAAGCCGTTCGCCGCCGGGCAGCGCGTGAAAACGCATATCCCGGATTTCCTCGAACTGTTTCCGGCCCGCGTGCGTGCACCAATCAATCTTGGCGGTGAGCCGGCCATAAACCGGGCCGGAAAACTCATTGGTAAAGCTGTGGTGCCGCTGCCAGCCGTGCTCCCCGCTTTCGGACCAGTTGTTCACCTTATTGCAGGCGCCGTATCCCACCCATATGGATTTGTGATGGGGACGGTCCTGGCTCTCGCCCTCAACGCCGTCCGTAATCGGCCAGCTCCGCGTTACTTGCCGCCCATAAGGGCCAATAACAGGATACAAAAACGGACGCACCCATTGTTTACCGTAGTGATAGGATGTAAAATGCCGGCCCTGGACATACACATCAGCGCGCAACTCATCGGGCAGATTAATCACTTCCGCGCCTTGGCCGAGGCTGGGCGTCTCAAGAGGCGTCAGGTGGTGCTTGCGTTTTTCGCCGGCCTTCAGCCCGTTCACAAGCCATGCCGCCACCACGCGGCGGTCCGACACGCGGGCGAGCTGACACGGGACTGTTTTCCCGCTTTCAGCATCGATCAGGCGCGCGCCCTTGAACCGGCGGTAGTTCCACGTCAACGCGACCTCGATCGGACAGCGATCCCGGTCATGCGGCCCCGCCTCCACCGTGAGCGTATGTGCTTCCGTCATGAGGCGTTCCTTCCGCTTCCCAAGCCACGGGATCCATGCGTTAAACCGCCCAAATCCCGGACGTTCGTTTGCCGCCGGCCCCGGCGAACGCCCGTCTTGTATTAGACGGCGCCCCTGCACAAACCAGCGAATTCCATGATTGGCAAGTTCGCAAGAGTTCGGCGGTCTCCTGGCCAACGGCTTTGCTAGCGGCCAGTCTGCATTTCCCAAGGGCGGGCCGGTATCCCGTTATAGTGAGAATTAGTTTACCATTTCGCACCCCAATATGTCCAGAGCCTATCTTTGCTGTGACAAAATCGCTTAGTAAGAATTAATTAAGGTTGTACAGGATATATTGGCCTGTCTATATGGCAGTTTAGCAATAGCTCTGTAGCGTATGGAAGAGCCCCCATATCTGAGCCATGGAGGCTAGTGCTAAATGTACTGGGCTTCTTATACAAGAGGCATGTTGTCTTGTGCTGGCGCCTCTTCCGTCCTTGATTTGTGGACAGCCGCTATTCTTGGCGGTGACGTAGCACGGGCTTCCAGCCCGTGATTCATGGCCTAGAAGGCCATGCCACCTCCTAGCGCGTTTACTTCGGCGATCAACACGTTTAGGCTTGACGCTCCACTTGGACTGGCCACATCCCAGAATTGTGTTCGAAAGGCGGCAAGATGCCGGCGTTGGGGTTTCCACCCTTTGGGGGAGAGAGGCCTTCTGTTTCAAACGCGGACGGCGCGAACCTCAAGCGGGTTGGGCCGAGTTATCCGGCGATTGCCGGGCTCTTCGCACTTGAAAACACAGAGCGAATCATGATGGACTATGGGGAAGCGCGGAGACTGATTGGATCGTTTCCGCTTTCTTCAAGCCAAAACACAAGGAGAACGTCCATGCGCATGCTGACGCTCGCGATGGCCTGTCTGTTGTTGGCGGCTACACAGACCGGGCACGCGGAAGATGAATTCGAGATGGGGCTTATCGGGCTCGACACATCCCATGTCATCGCCTTCACCAACATCTTCAACGATCCCGACCATCCCGATCACGTGCCCGGCGGGCGTGTGGTGGCCGCTTACCAAGGCGGCAGCGACGACCTGCCCACCAGCTATGAGCGGGTGGAGGGGTACACGGAACAACTCGTTGAGGATTGGGGCGTCGAACTCTACGACACCATTGAAGAGCTGTGCGAGGCCGTCGATGTGATCCTGCTGACGAGCGTGGATGGGCGCAAGCATCTGGAACAGGCGATCCCGGTGTACGGAGCGGGCCTGCCCGTATTCATTGACAAGCCCCTGGCGGCGTCGTTGGAGGACGCGATTAGGCTGGTGGACCTCGCCAACGAGCATGGGGTTCCCATGTATTCGGGGTCCTCGTTGCGGTTCCGGGAATCGGTGGTGGAATTTGATGCGCTGGACGTGGGCGAGTTGCGTGGAGCGGACACGACGGGGCCTTGCGCCATTGATCCCACCCATCCGGACCTGTTCTGGTACGGTATTCACGGCGTGGAGACGCTCTTCACGTTGATGGGGCCCGATTGCGTGGAAGTCACGCGGGTTCACACCGAGGACACCGACCTCGTGGTGGGCCGCTGGGCGGACGGCGGCGTGGGAACCTTCCGGGGCATCCGCAACGCCTCGGCCCCGTTCCGCGGCGTGAAATACGGCACGGATGACGTGGCCAGCGCCACCCTGGGCGGCGGATACAAAGGCCAAGCCGAGGCCATCATCGAATTTTTCCGCACAGGCGAATCACCGGTGAGCGACGAGGAGATGCTGGCCGTATTCGCCTTCATGGAAGCGGCGGAAGAAAGCAAACGGCGCGATGGCGCCCCGGTCCGGCTGGATGAGGTACTGGAAGAAGCGCGCAACTAATACGTGTGCATGAGCGTAATTCACATCGGAGGAATGAACCATGGCATTGACACGACGGCAATTCTTGGGAACCAGCAGCGCCGCGATGGTGGCGGGCGCAATGGCGAGGAGTACGGTCTTTGGCGCGAACGATCGCGTCAACGTCGCCTTGATTGGCTGCGGTCACCGGGGCCGGGTCGTGGCGGGGGGCATGATTGACAATGGCGCCCGCCTGTCGCATCTCTGCGATCTGCACCCCGAGCGCCTGGAGGTAACGTGGGACAACCTTTCCCACGAACAGGAGGAGCAGCCCGCGTTCGTCCAGGACATGGACGAAGTCTTTGAGTCGGATGAGGTGGACGCGGTCATCGTGGCCACGCCCGACCACTGGCACGCCTTGCCGTCCATCCGGGCGGTCCAGGCGGGCAAGGATGTGTTCGTGGAGAAGCCGCATTCGCACAGCATCCACGAGAGCCGCAAGATGGTGGAAGCCGCGGAGAAACACGGGCGCTTCATCGAAGTGGGCACCCAGAACCGCTCGGCCGAGTACGTCAAACAGACGCGCGAACGCATTCGCGAGGGCGCGTTGGGCGAGATCCCCATGGTCAAGGTTTATGGCCGCGCGCTTCTGGCCAGCCCGTTTCACCTTGGCGAACCCAGCGAACCGCCGGAAGGGTTTGACTGGAACAAGTGGCTTGGCCGTGTTCCCACGGAATGGGATTACTATCCCCGCCTGTTCAACCACGGCTGGCACAACTTGTGGGAGTTCAATTCGACGGGGCAAGGCATCGACGCCGTGCATCAGCTCGACATGGCCCTCATGTTGATGGACGATCCCGGGATTCCCACCAGCGTGCGCTCCATCGCCGGTCAGTATCTTCAGCCGGACGATGATTCCGAAATCCCCGACTTTGAGTCCGTAAGCTGGGACTTCGGCGACTTCATCATGACCTACGAGACCGTGGGCGCCCGCGAGTATATGCGCATGCAGCCGATCCCGGTTCCCTATTGGCCGATGAACGCCACCCGCACCGAGTTCTATGGTTCGGATCGCTTCATGTACGCCGGCCGCCACGCCCGGGGGGTGCGGATTCTCGAGCGCGATGGCGAAGAGATCGAAACCTTCGAGGGCAACCCGGGTCCCACCGGCTATGGGTGCTGGGATCACTTCGCCAGCTTCTTAAATTGCGTGAAGACGCGCGAGAAGCCCACGGCGGACATCTCCCTGGCGCACGCCAGCAACGTGATGATCCACATGGCCAACATCGCCCATCGCCTGGG
>PUOI01000451.1 GCA_003552765.1 Candidatus Hydrogenedentota bacterium
ACATGATCGCCGCGATCAAGCAGCCGTTCGCTGAGATGCGAGCCGATGAACCCGGCCGCCCCCGTGATAAGCACCGTAGCCAACGAGACGCATCCTCCCCACTTGTAAACGTCTTCCACCGTGTGTATCAATATGCGCTAGCCTACCACACCGCACGCCGAAATTGCTAGCACTACACGCGGTGCGGGAGATGCGTTCGCGATTCGCGCGCTGTTCTGCGATAATCCTACTGGAGAGACATTGGAATGCGTCACGGAGGAAACAGCTCCCATGAGATACGCGCCACTCGCATACAGCTTGGCGCTGGCGTTGACGGCGTTAGCGCTGTGTCCGGGCTGCGCCCACACCGGCCAGGATAAGGAACCGAGAGGGGGCATTGTATATTTCCATGGGTCCATCGGAGCGTTCGAAGGAGAACCCTCGCTCGGGTTGGGGTTCAACGTGGAGCGCTTCGGCGGCGAGGCGGAGGAGCAGTGCAAATAGAATCCCCGGCGGGGAGAACCGGGGATTCATGTGGAACTGGACGTCCCAATGTGTGAGAGACACAGGTTGGTAAGAGCAAACCTCATGCCCGGTTCCCTGCTCCGAAATTGGGGCGCAGGACCTGTTATTACGGAATATTGTATGAGTTAGGTTGATATTTGTTCCAAAAACTCGCCACTTTGACGAAATATGTGATATAAATCTAAGAAGGCCGTTGGTGGTTTTGGGAAGGCGTGGCGTGAGGCTAGCCGGGACGGAACGCTTTGGAGCACGGTTATGGTGAACAGTAAGAGCGGGCGATTACGGATTTACTGTATCTGCGGGAAGAAGATGAAGGTCGACCCGGCCATGTATGGCCGTCACGGGAAATGCGTGGCGTGCCGGCAGAAGTTGCGCGTGCCCGAGGCCAGCGAGATCCCCGAGGGCGCCCGCGAGATTTACCTCCGCGATCACCCCGAGTTCTTGCGCGAACCGGCCCCACGAAAGAGCCCAAGCCGGGAGGCCGTCCCGGAAGCGGCTCCGCCGGAACCGCCCGAGCCGCCCGAGTTGGGCGAGGAGGAGCCCGGGGAGTGGGTTCCGATTGACGTGTTTGAGCCATTGCGGGTGCTGTACAGCTTGGACAAGAAGGTGGAGCGTCAGCTCGCCGCGCTGGAACAGCTCGCGGAGGAAGACGGCGAAGGCGAGGAGCGCAGCGCGAACAAGAGCGAACTTCTTGAGCGCCTCAACGAGATCGAGGCGGCCCAGGAGAAGCTGGACCAATTGCTGCGGCAGCGCTTGACGGAAATCGCCATCGAGCTGGCGAGTGTGGAGGAGAAGCTGGGCGAAGCGCACGTTTCGGCGCGAGTGGGGGACTTGTCCTTCGCGGAATACGAACAGCGGGCCGCGAAATTGCGGGCCCGGCGGGATGTGCTGATGCGGCGCCGCGCCAACCTGCGGGGATGGCTGGCGCTTGAGGACATTCACATGGCCGGGGGATACCGCGACGCGGATTTTGCCCAGATCCCCGATGACTTGACGCAAATCGCCTTCCCGCAGGCCGAGGAGATCACCGGGCCGTTGGCGGAGAGCTACTGCAACGCGTTGCGCGAAGCCTTGACCGAGCGCGAACGCCTGGAGCGGCGGCTTCAGGAAGCGCGGCGGCTGGACGAGGGCGCGCAGGAGGATGGGGCCAATAGCCTGGAGGACGTCCGCCGGGAATGCGAAGCCCGGCTCCAACGGATAGAGGCTTGGCTGCGCTATGTCCGGGGCCGCCTTCATCAGTTATACGCCGATCGCAAGGCGGACCTCGAGATGGCGAGGCAGAGCAGCGTGAAGTCAGGCAGCGAACCGGAGCAGGCCGTGGTCCAACGTGAGGAAGCCTTGCAGGCCGAGCTGGCGATGATTGTTGGCGCGCTCCGCGCCCAGACCCCGGAGGACGTCCCGGAAGCAGACCGTGAGGCGCAACCCGCCGGGGAAGGGGAGTTGCCTCCCCTGGAAGCCGCCCCCGCCGAAGAGCCCGAATGGAAGATGCCTACCTTCGCCGGGATCAGCCTGGACGCTGGCCTTGGCTGGATGGCGGCGGCGTTTCTTGTCGCGGCGCCTTTTCTCCCTGTGGCGGGCGGTCAGAATGTCATGGGGATCTTCTCGGACGTCATTGGCGTGGACATATCCAACCACTGGCTCCTGACGGGGCCGTTGCTGCTCGGCGCGTCCGTCGCCGTGTTGGCCTTTATCCCCATGCAGGCTTTGCGCAGCGCGCTGTTGTTGGCCGCCGGCGTGCTGGGGTCGTTGGCGGCGGCGGTTTACCTGTACATGGTCCTACTCCACGATCCCGGCCCCTTGGGCGAGCTGTTCGCCAACGCCGGCGTGTTTAGCCCAGGCTTGACCCTTTACATCTCGGGCATGATGCTGCTTGGCTTGGGCGGCTCGATTGGGCTTTGGGAATTCACCCGGCTTCGCCCCGCCATTCCCTTGGCCATTCTCGCGGCCGTGGGGGGGCTTGGATTGATACTGACCGATTTCGCGGGCGTGTTGCGGCCCGAACCTGCGCTTGATTACGAAGCCGAATCCGGAATACGCGCGGGCCAGTTCGAGTACGCGGCTGTCATCAGGCTGGAGAACGCCGGTCATCGCACCCTCCTCCTTGAACCGGGCTCCCGGCAGCCCAATGCCTACAGCTTCTTGCTCGAAGAACAGGTCGAGGGAGGAATGTGGCGCGATTTGAGCGAACCGCGCGCCGTTGAGGCTGCACGGCAACAGGCCCCCGGCTCGGGCGGCGGCATTCCCCGCGTGGTGCTGCCCCCAGGCGAAGAAGCCGCGTTGAGGTACCGGCTCGAACCGGGCGCATACCGGGTGGTCGCCTCCTCAAACCGGCGGCCCATGGATGCGGCCGTGGAGTCGTTCATGCTGGAACCGCCCGATCCCGCGCTGGTGGCCCACCTTGAGGAAGAGGAGGAACCCGCCGAGGAGCCCGATGAACCGGCCGAACCGGAACCGGCGGATGAGCCTGAAGAGGACGAAGACATTGACGAACCCGTGGAAGAAGCGCCGGAGCGTGAGCATGTCCTGGCGGAATTGCGAGGCATGGTCGGCGTGGAAGACCGCGGGCGTTGGTTCTCCATGAGGCTTCTGCACACGGACGGAAGTGAAGAGGAAGGCCGTCTTACCTTGGGCGACATCCTATACGATGAATGGCGCCTTCAGGAATTCAACCCCGAACGTCAGACGCTCGCCATAAGCGACGGGGACCACATCTTGATCATGCGCCGCGGCGTTCCCGTGCCCTTGGCGCCGCCTCATGAAGTTGGGGACGGCGGCGGAAGCTGACGAAGAAGGACGCGCCACTTTGCTCAGCGGCCGGTGAGTCTTTGCCGGTGTTTCTTCAGCTTTTCCTTGACCCCGTCAAGTTCCGAGTCCAAACGGTAAGCCCGCTCCCACTCGCCGATCGCTTTCTCTAGGTCGCCGCGCAACAGATACGCGTCGCCGAGATGATCCCGCAGAATGGCGTCGTCCGTGTTCATGTTGAAAATGGCTTGGCGAATCAGTTCGATGGCGCGGTCGGCGTCGCCCATGCGATAGTATACCCACCCGAGGCTGTCCAGGTAATACGGATTGCCGGGATCCAGTTGCAGCGCCCGCTGGAGAAGCTCATGGGCTTCGTCCAGCTTCATGTCCTCTTCAGCATACAGGTAGCCAAGGAAGTTCATGTACTCGGGATTGTCGGGGTCCAGTTCGAGGGCCGCCTTGAGATGATACTCGGCGCTACGAACCTCGTCCTGCGCCTTGTAAATGGAAGCCAGGTAATAGTGGAGCGCGGCGTCCGGTCCATGCGCGCGCTTGGTGGCGTGAAGCGTATATAGGGCCTCATCCAGTTGGTCGAGGGCGATGAGGCACCGCGCCAACAACATCTCCGTCACGCGGCTGGACGCCCCGTCCTTATGCAAGGAACGCAGCTGGGCCTTGAAATAGCCGGCGGTGTCGTGAGCGCCGTAGAGGTAGAAGAGATCGTGAAGGAAGGTGTTGACCTCCTCCCGAAGGTTCCCGTCAATGCCGTCCAATTCCCGGACAAGATCCTCGTACGAGGCTCCCCGGCCGCGCCGCCCCAGCGCGCGGAACAGTTGACTGAGGATGGGGGCCTGCTCCGGCGGTTCCACACGCTCCACGGCGACGTACCGTCCGCCACGGAGGTTGAGATACATGGCTTGGATGTGGTGGCGCGGCTCGGCGTGTCCCCGTGCGAACAGGATGTTGATCGCCTGCATGGCGCGGGGCACCCTGTTGGTGCGGGCGAGTGCGGCGGCCAAGTGTTCGGGTCCGCCTTGATAGGTCGGGGATTGATTGACCAAGGTCGAGAGCAACTCGGCGGCCTCTTCGTTCTCGTTCATCTCGAGGTGCGCCACCCCCAGCAAATAGCGCGCGCGGAGCAGGGTGGGGTCCAGCTCAAGCGCCTTCGCCAAATCTGTCCGCGCTTCCCTGGGGTTATCCATCCGGACGAGGGTCAACCCGCGCTGGAGACGCAAGGTAGCGGAATCCGGCCTCATCTCGATGAGTTTGTCGTAGATATCCAGCGTGGCCACGAGGTCATTCGTGCTCTCCTCGGCGAGAATGAGGGCTTCATAACCCAGTGGGCTGTCGGGATCAATCCGGATGACCTCGCGAAAGGCTTCGGCTGCTTCTTCGTATTGCCCCAGTTGGAGGTAGGCGCCCCCAAGCACCACCCAGAGACTGGGATCGCCGGGCTCCAGCTCCACGGCGCGTTCGCCGGTGCGGGCCACGTCCTCGTAGGCCTGCATCCGGAAGTAGATTTGCATCAGGCCTACGTAAAGCCCGGGATTGCGTGAGTCGTAGGCAGTGGCCACCTCCAGGGCGGCGGCGGCCTCCTCAAAGCGCCCGCCTGCCTCGTGCATCATGCCGAGCAGAAAGTGGTTCATCGCTTCCGCCCGGTCCGCGGGCTCCATCCGCGGCGGACCGATGAAGGGGGCGCCCCTTTCAAAATACGCGCAGCCCACGAGCAGCGCCACTATTGTAAGGCTACACAATGCCTTCTGAATCATACTTAGTCCTTACGATCTCCGCCTGCGAACCGGACCGCGCCGTGCTGACGCGCCGCCTCCGCCACGGGAGCGAAGCTCCGCCGGTGCGCGGGGCAGGGACCCATCGCTCGCAACGCGGCGATGTGTTCGGCGGTGGGATAGCCCTTGTTTCGCGCGAATCCATACCCCGGATAGGTCTCGTCTAACTCTACCATAAGACGGTCCCGCGTGACCTTCGCCACGATGGACGCCGCCGCGATCGACATGGAAAGGCTATCCCCTCCTCGAATCCGCACTTGCCGTGTCGGACACGATGGCAGAACGAAGCCATCCACCAGCACACAATCCGGAGCGGGATCCAGCTCTTGCACCGCCAACTCCATTGCATGGTAGTTTGCGCTTTGAATGCCCTGAAAATCAATAGTCTCGGCTTGCGCCACCCCAACCGCGATGTCATGTCCCGGCTGGTGGAGCACGTCAAATAGGCGCTCCCGCTCGCTGGCCTTGAGTTGTTTGGAATCGTTTAAGCCCGGAACAGGCTCCCCCAGCACCACGGCCGCCGCCACCAACGGTCCGGCCAAGGGACCGCGCCCGGCTTCGTCAACGCCCGCCACGCGCCGATGCCCGGCCTCGCGCGCCTCGTTCTCAAAGCGCAACATGGAGGCGGCCTGCTCCTTCTCTTCTTCCGCCGCGGCGCTCCGGCGGAGGCATTCCCGATGCAACGCGCGGGCGCCAGCTCGGCCATCTTCCGCGAGCCCCCTCAGAAAATCCTCGTCATACGGCGGGCCCGCCCGGACCACCGCGCGAAGTTCGGCTAGCGTTCGGCCTGGCATTTCACGGGGGCCTCCCAAAAAACAAAAAGGGACGGAATCCGATTCCGTCCCCTCAATTCGATG
>PUOI01000554.1 GCA_003552765.1 Candidatus Hydrogenedentota bacterium
CACGAGTGATGGGCAATAGCCCAATAATCTCCTGAACCTTCAAGATGTCGAGCCCGTACGTCTCCGGCCCGAGCATGAAGGTCAAGTACTTCCCCGCCAAGTGGGCGGTTCCCGTTTCCGCGGTGCTTGTTTCAGACATTAACTGTCCTCCTTGAAAGCGTTTTCCCGTTACAAACCGTTTCCACGCGCCATCACACACGGCGCCGTCTCGGTTCAACGCGGGAAAAGCCCCACACTTCACGCTTTTGGCAAGCGTGCGCTCTGAATCCAATCCGCTTCGCCGGCTCCATCCGGCAAAACGGAGCGGAAGCCTCTACCCCCGTGTCTGTTTCGTGAACCAGGACACCGAAAGATAAGGTCATCCCCTTAGGTTTTCCTCTTGGGAGAAACCTAAGGCAATGACCTCAAGGCAAGATGAGAAATCCCAGACACGGCAGCGCTTGGGCTCCACAAGGCGAGGGTTTTTGAAGCAGACGGCGCTAAAGCACACCAGGCAGACACGAGTAGCTCCCTTTCTAGCGTTCGGGTTGGTTCGCGATTTTTGCTGTAGCAAGCCCCATGCCCACATAGCCTTTGATCCCACGTTCTCGCCACACAAGGACTTAAGACGCATCGTGTCGAGGGGTTCCCCTTGACCGCAGTACAATTATCGGCGCCAAAGGCCCGGAGCTGTACATCCTTGAACCAGGATTCGGTTTGCGAGCCGTCAGAAGAGGCGGCGATTGGAGAAAACAAGCGATACTGGCGGGGAGGCGTCCTGCTGGATTACAATAGATGTACGGGGATGTGGAATTCCCGAGAGCCACGCGGTGTGGCCGAGATTTCTTTGACTTGCAGGCGTGGCGTTTGCTACTCTTATTGCTTCCCGCCTGCCTACCCTATGAAGGGGGTGAAGACCATGAGTACGCTCAAGATTTCCGTGGCGCTCGTGGCTGAGCACGACGTGACCGTGGACGCCGAGGCGCCGGTTTCGGAGCTTCAACCCGAAGGCGCGGCTGGGGCGCCGATAGAATCGGTTCACGTTCGAGGCTCGCTGGCCGAATTCGAGGATGGATACATGTTCCGGGGCGAAGTGTCGGGCACGTATCATCACGCCTGCGACCGCTGTCTCGCTTCGGCGGAACATCCTTTTTCGCGCGAAGTGTTGTGGGTCTTCGTGGAGGGTTCGGCGGCCAACCTGGAAACCCAGGGAGAGGCTGGCGGCGAAGAGGAGATTGAACCGGAGGATGAAGATGCTCCGGCGGTAGGTGTGTATTCGGGCAATGTAATCGACCTTGCGCCGCAGACGTGGGAAGAGGTCGTGCTGGCCATCCCATTCAAGTTCCTGTGCCGGCCGGAGTGCGCCGGTCTGTGTCCTGGATGTGGGGCCAACCTCAACTTTGAGTCTTGCCGGTGCGCGGTCACCGAACCGGTGGAAACCAAGAACAACGGTCTTCAGGCCTTGGCGGAGCTGTTCCCGGACCTGAAGCCTGGACCTTTAGAGGAGTGATTTCGTGGCGCTACCCAAGAAGAAGATAACGAAAACGCGCCGTAATACGCGGCGCGCCCATCATGCCCTGCGTCCGCCCGCGCTGACCGATTGCCAGAGTTGCGGTCACCGGATCCCGCCGCACCGCGTGTGCCCGAAGTGCGGTCATTACAAGGACCGCTTGGCGGTAAACACCGAGAACGACTAACGGCGGCGAACCGCGTCCTTGCTGGGTGGAGGCGCACGCCGTAAACCGTGAGCGCGGAGGTCTAGTCCCGGTGCGGCTCCAACGCGTGAGGACCCGCCAATGCTTAGGCGCTTCTTCTACTATATTCGGAAACCGTAATGCGAATAGCTCTGGATGCCAACGGCTCCGACCGGGCGCCGGCGCCTGAGGTAGAGGCCGCAATCACTGTCGCGCGCGATCCCGCCGTGGAGTTGCTGTTGGTGGGAGACGAGACCCAACTGCACGAAGCCTTGAGCGCCCATGGCCGGGGCAAGATTCCCTCCAACATTTCCGTGGTCCACGCCTCCGAGTCGATCTCGATGCAGGATCCCCCGGTGCTGGCGGTGCGTCAGAAGAAGGATGCGTCCCTGCTGGTGGCGATGCGCCTAGTCAAGAATGGCGAAGCCAGCGCCTACGTCAGCGCGGGCAACACCGGCGCGGTCATGGTGGCCGCCCGGACCATCCTGGGGCTCATCAAGGGGGTGGGCCGCTCGGCGATTTGCCAGCGGCTTCCCACGTTGCGCGATCCCGCGCTGGTATTGGATTTGGGCGCCAACGTGGATTGCAGCGCGCGCCACCTCTGCGATTTTGCCGAGATGGGTGCGGCCTACGCCCAGCACGGGTTCAACGTGGACACGCCGCGCGTGGGCCTGCTGAACATTGGCGAAGAGCAAGCCAAGGGGAACGAGCTGGCCAAGCAGGTTCATCGCAGCCTCAGCGTTGCCCCTCACATCAATTTCGTCGGCAACGTGGAGCCCAAGGGGATCTTCGAAGGCGGCGTCGACGTGGTGGTTTGCGACGGCTTCGTTGGCAACGTGGTGCTCAAGACGACCGAGGCCGTGGCGTCGCTCATAACGCAGCTCACATACCGCGAGATCAAGTCAACCTGGACAAGCACGCTCGGCGCGCAACTCAGTTCCGGCGCGTTCCGGCGGCTCAAGCATATCATTGATCCTAATGAACACCCCGGGGCCATGTTGATTGGCGTGAACGGCACGGTGTTTATTCTGCACGGCGCAAGCACCGCGCGCGGAGTGGCGAACGCCATCATTGGCGCGCAGCGGGCCGTCGAGAAGAAGATCAACGAACATATCCGCCAAGGCATTGAGGAATTGCGCGATTCCGAGGCCTATCTCAATCAAAAGGAGCAGGGAGCGTGACCTATTTTTTGTTTCCCGGCCAAGGCAGCCAGGTGGTGGGCATGGGCCGGGATTTTTATGAAGCCTCACAAGCCGCGCGGGCCGTGCTGGACAAGGCGGAAGAGGTGCTCGGCCCAGGATTTCTCGACACGATCTTCGAAGGCGAGCAAGAGCAGTTGAACGACACGCGGATGGCGCAGCCCGCCCTCGTGGCGGTTGGCGCCGCCATCGCCCGCCATCTCATCGAAAATGGAGTGCGGCCCAGCGGATTCGCCGGCCACAGCATCGGCGAGATCACCGCCCTGACCGCTGCGGAGTCCCTTTCGCTGGTGGATGCGTTGCGCATCACCCGGCTTCGCGCCCTGTTCATGTCGGAAGGCGTGCCGCCCGGCGGCATGGCCGCGGTGACGGGCATTGACGCGGCCGTCATCGCCGATAATCTGCCGGAAGAAGTCAATGTGGCCAATTACAATGGCCCCCAGCAGACGATCATTTCCGGGACGGAGGAAGGTCTCGCCGAAGCGGAAAAGCTATTGAAGGCGGCGGGCGCCCGGCGGGTCATTCGCTTGCAAGTTTCAGGTCCTTTTCACTCGCCCTACATGAAAGACGCGGCGGAAAAATTCAGCGAGGAACTCAAGGACGTCACCTTCAAACCGCCTAACGGCCGCTTCATATCCTCCGTCAGCGGATCGGAAGAACCGGATCCCGATCATATCCGCGAATTGCTAGGCGCCCAGGCTATCGCCCCCGTGCGATGGACCCAGGTCCTTCAATGCATTGGCCCGGCCCCAGCCGTGGAAGCGGGCCCCGGCAAAGTCCTCCAGGGCATCGCCAAACGCATGGAAGGCGCGCCCACCATCGCCCTCGCGGGCACGCTGGAGCAAGCCGGCGCCGTCGCGCAAGCGGGCTGATGGAGCCGGGCCCGTTTGCCAAACGCTGGGCGCTGAGCCGGAAATCCGAAGACGCTTTCGCGTTAATTCGCGGTTGCTACACTTCACTGGGTAGGGGATTGCGAGGTGCACAAGAATAACCGCGAATGACCGCGAATACACGCGAAGAAGGTCGGCAGGGCCTTATTCAAGGGGGGCATGTGCGCCATGGGTGTTGGGGAAACCAGAAGTAGTAACAAGAACCTTTAGCGAGCGGAGGGAAAATGAGTAACGACAACGTTGAACAGATTGTGCTGGTAACCGGTGGCGGGCGGGGCATTGGCCGGGCCTGTGCGCAGGCCTTCGCGGAAAGCGGCGCCAAGGTCGCCATTTGCGACCTGTCGCTTGAGGTGGTGGAGCAAACCGCCAGCGAACTGGGCTCCAATGTGAAAGGCTACGCCGCCGACGTCACCGATCGCGAAGCGGTGGACAAACTCTTCAAGAGCATCGAACAGGACTTCGGAACCGTCAACGTCCTTGTGAACAACGCCGGGATCAACCGCGACACGCTGCTCATGCGGATGAAGGACGCCGACTGGGAGAGCGTCATCCAGACGAATCTGAACAGCGCTTTCTATTGCTGCCGGGCAGCGGCGCGCGGAATGATCAAGCAGCGCTGGGGCCGCATCGTCAACATGTCCTCCATCATTGGCCTGCGGGGACAAGGCGGCCAGACCAACTACGCCGCGTCCAAGGCTGGGCTTATCGCCTTTGGGAAATCGCTGGCGCAAGAACTCGCCTCGCGCAATATCACGGTCAACGCCGTTTGTCCGGGGTACATCGAGACGAGCATGACCAACGAATTGAGCGACGAGCAGAAGGCCGCGATCGTCGAGCGGGTGCCGATGGGCCGCGTGGGCTCGCCGGAGGAAGTTGCCCGCGTCGTGCAGTTTCTCGCCAGCCCCGCTGCCTCCTACATAACCGGCGCCGCCATCCCCGTTGACGGCGGCTTGGCCATGTAAGGCCGTAGTCTGCCCGCTCCAACCTGCTGCGACTCCATCCCCCATCGTTCCCGGCTTACTCGTTTGGCCGCCGGGCCGCACCGGAAAAACTCCGGTTCGCGGCCCGGCGCACGCGTTTGATACCATAGGCGCTTATCGAACCCGCCTCACCATGTATTCCTATTGGAGACCCCCATGAAACAACAGTTCGTCGATATGCTTCAGGAAGGTGACTTCGTCAGCGATTACTTCATCGCGGCGCGAAAGGACCTGCGCGATTTGCAGTCCGGGGGGAAGTTCCTGGGCATGGTGTTCAGGGACCGCACCGGCGAGATTGGCGGCGTGCTGTGGCAGAATGCGCCCGCCGTCGCCAAACTGTTTGAGGTGGGTGATGTGGTCCGCGTGCGGGGTACGGTCAACACGTATCAGGATCGCCCCCAGATCCGCGTGGAACAAGTGCTTCCCTTACGGGAATCGGAATACGATCCCGCCGATTTGGCGGCCGCCCTGGATAATGTGGAGGAACTTCATAACGCCTTCACCGGCATTCTGAGCCAGGTCCAGGATCCATGGCTGCGCAAGCTAGTGGACGCCTTTCTGGAGGACGAGGCCTTCGTCGAGCAGTTCAAGGCGGCGGCGGCCGGAAAGAAGTGGCATCACGCCTATCGCGGCGGTCTCCTCGAACATTGCCATGAGATGGCGCGTTGCGCGGAGACCATGTGCGAGCTTTTCTCCGGGATCAACCGCGACCTCCTCCTCACGGCCGTTTTGTTGCACGATGTGGGCAAGCTCGAGGAAATGACCCACGGCGTGTATGTGGACTACACCAGCGCGGGGAAACTCCTCGGCCATCTCGCCATCGGCATGGACATGGTGCAGCAACGGATAGACGCCATCGAGGGGTTCCCCGAAAACCTGCGGCTCCAGTTGCTCCACTGCGTGCTGGCCCATCACGGCGAACTCCAAACCGGATCGCCCGTGCTGCCGAAAACCCTTGAAGCGCTTGTCCTCTATCACTGCGACAACATGAGCGCGCAAACCAACGCGTTTGACCGGGTCGTGACCGAAACCAAGGACCGGGACCGGGTGTGGTCGGACTACATCGGAATGATTGGCCGCCAGATCTGGACGCGGGACGAGGATTAAC
>PUOI01000427.1 GCA_003552765.1 Candidatus Hydrogenedentota bacterium
TGGGCGCGCGAGGCAGCGACGCGGCTCTCGAACAGAGTGACGTCGTGCTCATGAACGACAAAATTGAGAACTTCTTCGAGGCGTTCCGGCTTAGCCGGCGTTCCCGCCGCGTCATACGCCAGAACGTGACGATCTCGCTTGTCACGATTGGCGTCATGGTGGGCGCGGCCGTGTTTGGCGTTGTGCCGATTACGTTGGGCGTCCTCGCCCACGAGGGATCCACCGTGGTGGTGTGTCTGAACAGCATGCGCTTGCTGCGGGGCGCGCCTCTGACGGCCGCAGGCTAACAATCGCATCGCGGCGCCCACGCGAATCACCCTTTGGCCGCCTCCCCTTCCGCCAGGGGATCATGGATGCTTTCGTGGCCCTCGGGATGGGCGGCGTCGTGGGATGAGGGTTCCATGTGGGCGGTTATATGCACATTGAACTTTGGGAAAGACCGGCGGATACGCAGCTCCAACGACGTCACGCGGGCGTGAGCCTCTTTTATGCTCACATCGTCAGGAAACATAAGGTGAAGCTCGATGAACACTTGGTCGTTGCTTTGCCGGTGGCGCACCTGATGGTAACTGCTTACCTCTCCGTTCTCCACGGCGTCACTAAGCGTGCGGAGCAGCGCGGCCGTCATTTCGGGATCGGCGCTATCCAGCAAACCGCGGAAGCTTCGGCGCATAAGGCCAACGGCGGTCACCAGAATGTTTCCGCCTACGGCGATAGCCACGATGGGATCCAGCCACAGGATATCCGTGAGCCAGACAAGCCCTACCCCAAGCACAACCCCGGCGCTGGTCCACATGTCCGTGAGTACATGCTTGCCATTGGATACGAGGATGAGCGCATTGTGACGTTTACCCACCCACACCAACATGGCTCCCAGCGCGAGGTTGACAAGAGCCAGCACGCCAGTTATCAGCAGGCCCCAGCCAAGCCGTTCCAGTTCCGGTCCGAGAATCAGATCACGAACCGCAACATAAAGCGTGAAGAGCGCCGCTAGAAGGATGAGCGCCCCTTCAAATCCCGCGGAGAAGTACGCTACCTTGCCGTATCCGTAGGGATGTTCCCGGCTGGCGGGTTGTTGCGCATACCACAGGCTGAACGCGGCAATCCCCGTCGCGGCGACATGAACCACGGACTCAAAGGCGTCCGAGAGAATAGCTATGCTGCCCGTGAGATAGAAAGCAAGCAGTTTTCCGGCCAACATAATAAACGCCACAGCCAAGCTAATGGCCATGGCCGTGTGGCGGATATCTAATTTCATTCCAGTCCCGGACATATGCGATACGTGGAAGAAGAGCGTTCAGATGAAGAGCCCGCTGAAGGAGAGGTCACGTAGACCACCCCTTACAGCGGGCCTTCGCGGACCGTGTTCAGGGTCCGTCAGCGCGTTAACGCCGGCGCTTCTTAGCTCTTGTCTGTCAAATAACCGACATGGTCCTGGAGGACTTGCACCGGGGCCATGATGAACCCCTTCAGGCTGTCCACGATCCCCGGGTGATCGTCAACCAGCAACGCTTTGGCCGGCATTTCACTGCTTACTACCTTGATGTGTTTCATTTTCCACTAGCTCCTTGTTGGTTTAGGCGCTGACCGTGTTGTTTGTTCCCTACTGGAAGCCCCTTCCAAATTAGGGAACACCCCATTGAAATGGCGTGTTGTAACGCCGTAACAAACATACCTTACCCAAAGAGTATTCCCGTGTCAAGTAAATCTTTGGTCAAATGATTGTTGACGAGAGCTAAGCCGGGGCCTTCTAGCATGGGATAGCGCAGCACATTCGCTTGGATACGCACCCGTTGTGTCCCGGCCAGGCCATGTCGCCGCCTTCGAGGTTACTCATACGTCGGCGGTACGTTCTGACCCCTTCAGGGCCGTCTTTTGACTTTGAGGGTTGGCCAAATTATCATGGTGTGCATGGGGAAATGGTGCGAGGCGGATGCGCGTCCCGGCGGATGGCATCACAATCAGCTTGCCAAGAATCAGGAAGACCACGCTGCATGAAGAAGAACAAGCGAAAGATTTTTGTCACGGAACACGATCATAAGCGTCTGACCGATCTCATTGAGCGGTCCACAAACTCGGGGTCGCGGGACCGGACGGACCTCGAGGAGTTGGCGGCGGAGCTTGAAAACGCCAAGATCGTGGCCCCTAAACGCATACCCCCCGACGTGGTAACGATGAATTCGACCGTGCGCGTCCGGGATCTGGAGAACGGCAAGGAATACACCTATACCCTCGTGTTCCCCGACGAAGCGGATCCCGCGGAGGGCATGATTTCCATCGTCGCCCCCATTGGCACGGCCCTGCTTGGCTATGCCTGCGGCGACACCATCGACTGGCATGTTCCCAGCGGAACGCGCCGCCTCGAAATCGTTGATCTTGTGTATCAGCCCGAGGCGGCGGGGGACTACGACCTCTAGTTTAGGGCCGGCTCGTCCATACGCAAAACCAACGGGGCCAAGGGAATGGCGGACTTTCCCTTGGCCCCGTTTCTGGATCAGGATTGAGAGCGGCTATTTCACTCCCCAATAGACAAAGGCAGGCGGTAAATTGAGCCAAATCATGGAGGTTTCCCCCGTTTCGGAGAACCGTTCGCGGAGTTTGTGGCGAAAACGTTTGCCGCCCGGCAGCAGGGGGCTCTGGAAGTAGGTATAGGTCACGAACCGCCCCCCCGGCTTGAGCGCCTCATCGACAGCGTCCAGAAGCCGATCTTGCAGCGCTTCTTCGAACCCCGCCCACGGCAAACCCGACACAATACAATCGCACTGGTCGACTCCGAAGTGCTCCTGAAGGTGTTTCGCGGTTTCCTCGGCTCCCCCATGAACCGTGGTCACTTCAGGATATTTCTCCCGCATGATCTTGGCGAAGTCCTCGCGAATCTCGATGGCCATCAACCGGGCGTCCTGCCGCATCTTGGGTAGGATTTTTCTGGTGATCACCCCTGTTCCAGGTCCGAACTCGACAACCACCGAGGCCTCCTCCAATTCGGCCGCGCTCGCCGTCGCCTCCGCGAGATAACTTGAACTCGCCGCGAAAGCGCCGACATGCACCGGCGCGGCAAGAAATTCCTTGAAGAACTTAATGGCTTGCACGTGATACTCCCCTTCTAACAGCAGTCTGCAAGTTTACCTCGGCGCACCATACTTCCGAATTGAGTTGGCGCCGGGAAGTCAAACGGGGCGCATCATACCGGACGAAACGGTCTCCATCAAGCTCATACCGCGAGGAGGAGGCTAACGAACCCCACCATGTCCAGCTCCGTTGACGCCCCTGAGCCTCCAGCGAGGGTTAGTCCAACGCTATAACGAGTTCACGGTCATCCGCGGAGCCGCGGGGCCATTCGCGGCCTTCGATGAGGCTCTCCTGGGCAAATCCTTCGTTGGACAGCCCCTGAGTATACACTTCGACACGGTCGTCGTAGACATGGAACTCGCGGTACTCGATGGGGTACTCGACAAGGGCGCCAGTGCTTATTTCGGTCAATCCCTTGTGAGACCGGATGCAGTGGTAATGCGTATGCCCCGTGAGAAGCAGCTTCACTTGCTCGTGATTCGCAAGCAGATCAAGCAACAGGTGTTCCTTCGTGATGCGGCCCCGGCTATTGCCGTCATCGTACTGGCTGACGCGTTCGGGGATAGGCAACACGGGATAATGGAGCAGCACCACGGTGGGGATGTCCTGGTGCGAACGCAGATCGTCCTCAAGCCAGTGCAATTGATGAGGCGGGATAGCCCAAACCTCTTCCCCGGTTTCCTCGCCCGTCATGATGGGAGCAAGAGAACCATCGGGCCACAAGCGCCAGGGATCCAGCACACAAAAGTGAAGATTCTTGTGTGTGAAAGAGTACACCGTATCCGCCAAGGGCAGATGTCCGCTGTAGGCGTCGATAAACCACGTGCGCGATTCGGGCTCCCGAAAATCGGCATCTCCGCCGACGGGATAGTACGGCAGATCCAGGAAATCCAAGAGATCGCGCGCGGCAAACACGGCGTCGCATCCCCCTTGATTGGTAAGATCGCCCGTGGCGACGAGAAAGTCCGCCTCCAACCGAGGCGCATCCCTACGCAAACACTGCATGATCTCCGGTATCTGCCGGTGCATGGAGTGATTGATCGCTTGTTGGCACGCAACCTCGCCGAAATGAAGATCGGATATTTGCAAGAATCGCCACATATGTCTGCCTCGGTATTCCCTTGTTCTTCCGCAGTTCATGAGAGGACGCCGGACACCGGATCCTCCATGTCATGGCCTCGCTTTACATCCCGTGAAGCCGTGACATTCATTCGCGCGTTCGCGTTTCACGCGCCTGTGTCCGCCCGCCCGGGTCTCACAACCTCATGATAGCTCAAGGCGTTTCATCGCGCGCCACAACGTCGTTCGCCCAACGCCCAACAGTTCCGCGGCGTGGCTGCGGTTTCCGCCGGTGCGGCGCAAGGCGGCTTGGATGACTTCAGCCGTCAACACCGGCGCCGAGTTCTGCCAGCGTGTGGTGAGGATCTCTTCAGGCAACACATCCACATCAAGCGGCCCATCCCCCGAAGCAAGCGCCACCGCGTGCTCAATGGCGTTTCGTAATTGCCGCACATTACCCGGCCACGCACAATCCAACAGGGCTTGCTTGAAATCGGAGGTCATCTCCATCACGGGGCGGTTGTACCGTTGACACACCTGGCGCACACATACCTCCGCCAACCCCAGGACATCCCCTCCACGCGCGCGCAAGGGCGGAATATCCAGCTTGGTGGCTGCCACCGAATAATAAAAATCGTCGCGCAGGCCTCCCTCGGGTTCTTTGCGCGGGTCGCGTTCCGTGCCTGAGACCACCCGCACTGCGGGCCGGACCGCCGGGGCTTCTTCATCAACGCCGGCCTCCAACGCTTCCAGCACCCGGCCCTGGACCGCATACGGCAATTCGGCCACATCACTGAGATAAAGCGTACCGCCGCCCGCCCGGGCAAAAGCCCCCGCCGGAGGCCCATCCTCCTCACCAGCGCCCCCCTGCTTGCCGAACAGCTCCCGTAATAGCATGACCTCATCCCGGCCGGCGCAGTCCACGGCCACGAATGGCCCCTCGCAACGGGCGCTCACATTATGAATCGCCTTGGCGATCGTCTCCTTGCCGGTCCCAGCTTCGCCGCACAGCAGGATAGGCGCGTCGTTCTGCGCCAGATGCCGGGCTTTCTTCACAACGTTAGCCATGGCTTCGCTGGAGCAAACCAAGTCTTCAAGCGCCAACTCGCGCTGGACCCGCCGGCTCAGGTCACTGAGCGCCCTTTGCGCCCGGCGCGCCGCCCGTTGCGCATTGGCCACCAGTTCGTCCCGCCGCTCCAGCTCCTTGTCGAGCGGCTCCATCCGAAGCGCCTCACGCATCCAGTCTGCGCCGGAATCCCATTGGCCGTCAAACTGGCCCACGAACCGGCATGCGTCCGCCCCATGAAAGGCGCATTCCGTTTCTTGCACCAGCACCCGCCGGCCCAGCAATTCGCTGGTGTGCCCCGCCAGATATCCCGCCGTCTTCCAACACGCAGGGCCTTCAAGATCGTCGTGGGCCATGCGTTGCGCTAGGGCTTCCGCGTTATTCCACGCCCGGATTTCTCGATGAAGGGTGCGTGCCTCCATGTCAAATTCGCACCGGAGCTGTTCGCCCTGATGCCGGCCTTGAAGCTGGGCGTAAACCGGGGCCGCCTGCAAGGCCAGCCGGACATTGTTGTTGAACGCCTCAAGATGCCTTTGCCCGTCTCGGCGGCCTTGCTCGAATCCACACCGAAACGCCAAGGCCCGGGCGTGCTGGAACCCCATGAGATACACCAAATGCCGGGACTGCACCGCCATGGCTTCCAA
>PUOI01000158.1 GCA_003552765.1 Candidatus Hydrogenedentota bacterium
CGGCATGGAGACAGCCGCGCCAATTGCTTTCGGTTTTGCGAAACGGGTATACTCCCCTCCTTCCAGCCTCTAACACCGTTTCATTCACACCGGAAACCGATTATCGCTTATGATCATTGTAATGGCCACCCGGGAACGGGAACACATTGAACACGTTATCGCCCGCGTCAAGGAACTCGGGTACCGCCCCCACCTCATCGAGGGCGTTGAACGCACGGTTGTCGCCTGCACGGGCGATGAACGGGGTAAGTTCCGTTTGCAGGCGCTTGAATCTCTGCCTGGGGTCGACCACGTGGTCCCCATCTTGAAGCCCTTTAAGTTGGCGGGGCGCGAGGCGAAACACACGGACACGGTATTTCACGTAGGCTCGGCGCAGATGGGCGGGACCAGGTTGTGCGTGGTGGCGGGACCGTGCTCGGTGGAGTCACGGGAGCAGATCATGGAGTCGGCCCGCATCGTGAAGGAGTGCGGGGGCGCGATGCTGCGCGGCGGGGCCTTCAAGCCGAGAACCTCGCCTTACGCCTTCCAAGGCCTTGAAGAGGAAGGGCTGCAATATCTGCGGGAAGCCAGTGACGAGGCGGGCCTCCCGTTCGTAACCGAGGTGATGACGCCGGAGCAGGCGCCCATTGTCGAGCAGTACGCCGACATGATTCAGATTGGGGCGCGCAACATGCAGAATTTCGCTTTGTTGCGCGCGGCGGGCAAATCCTCCAAACCGGTGTTTCTCAAGCGCGGCATGGCAGCGACCATCAACGAGTTCTTGATGTCCGCCGAGTATATATTGTCCGAAGGCAATAAGAATGTGATACTCTGTGAACGGGGCATCCGGACCTTTGAAACGGAAACCCGCAACACGCTGGACCTGAGCGCCGTGCCGGTGTTGAAACGGCTGACGCACTTACCGGTGTTCGTTGATCCGAGCCATGGCACGGGCCATTGGTATTTGGTGGATCCCATGGCGAAGGCCGCCGTGGCGTGTGGCGCGGACGGCCTCATGATTGAGATACATCCCCGGCCCGAAGAGGCCATGTCGGATGGCGCCCAGTCCTTGAAGCCCAAACGCTTCGAACAGTTGATGACAGGACTGGGGCCGTTTCTGGAAGTTGTGGGGAAGACGCTCTAGAAACGTGTACGAGAAGGTCCCCAAATGCGGCTTGGTTTCGCTCAAGACTCCACCGTGGCTGCGTGCAAGAGAAGGTTCCTCAATGGATTCTTGTCTTGCGCCAAGACGGGTCTTGACTACTGCCGGAGACTCGCGAGGCGTTTGCTGGATACACTGAGGGCGAAACTTTCGCGTGACAAGCCGCCGGAGCCCCATGGCCCCGCACTCCCGAAGGCGCTTCCGGCGCCGGTTTACCCGCTCTTGCTCCCATTTTTCCCTGAACGCACTACTGAAGCGATCATGATCGAACCGAAACATCAATCCAACGAATCCTCCGGGGAGAACGCGTGTTCTGCCGATACGCCAGCGCCTGTGCAATCCGAGGGAGAGGACACAGCCGCGCCGTACTTGTTGGAGCATAAGGAGTTGCGGAAAGCCGAGGTATCGTTCCCCCGTGTGTATCATACCGTGGAGTTGGAACCAGATGAAGAGTCCCCTCCCGAAGCCGAGGAGGCCGATGAATTAGACGAGACGCAAGAGCCGTCTCTCGATATGCCCGAGGCCATGGAACCAGAAGAGGAGTCCGATCATTCGGCCGACACGTCCGGGGAAGATGATGCTAATGAGGAGGAGGAGGAGGAGACGGAACTCCCGCCCGACATGCCTGGCCGCGAGGAGTCGCGTCAAGCCCTGCATGCGTTGCTGTTTGTGAGCGACCGCCCAATGAGCGCGGAACGGCTCGCAAACGCGCTGGGCGATGTGGAACGCGAGGTGGTGGTCAATCTGCTGAATGAACTCCGCGTGGAAATGGCTCAGCAAAACCTGCCCTACGAACTGCGGGAGATCGCCGGCGGCTATCAGCTCACCACACGGGCCGAACACGCCGCGCCCATCCGCCGCCTATTGCAAAGCAAATCGAGCAATCGCTTGTCCAAGGCAGTGCTTGAAACGCTGGCCATCATTGCGTACAAACAGCCGGTGACGCGCGCCACGGTGGAAGCGATCCGGGGCGTCAGTGTCTCGCATGCCTTCGAAGTGCTTCAGGAGAAGCGATTGATCAAGATTGCTGGCGTCGCGGAACAGCCCGGACGGCCGAAACTCTATCGCACGACGGATGAATTCCTCGTCCACTTTGGGATCAAGAGCCTGAAGGAATTGCCGAGCATCGAAGAAATTCGCGAGATGGGATAAGCCAAGCGATGGTGCGCCTGCAAAAGTTTCTGGCGGATTGTGGCTTGGCCTCCAGACGCCAATCGGAAACCCTGATCGCGGAGGGCCGGGTGCGAGTGAATGGGGACGTGGCCGTGCTGGGGCAGAGCGTGGATCCCGGCGCCGACGAGGTCACGCTCGACGGCCAGCCCGTGCGCCTTGACCAGACGTTGTATCTTGTGCTTTACAAGCCGCGCGGCATTGTCACCACCGCCACCGATCCCCACGGACGCAAGACGGTTCTTGACTGTCTGCCCGTACTCCAAAGCCGGGTCTACCCCGTGGGGCGGCTCGACATGGATGTCGAGGGTGTCCTGCTGCTCACCAACGACGGCGAACTGGCTTATCGTCTTACCCACCCCAAGTTTGCCGTCGACAAGGTCTACACCGCGCGCGTGAAAGGCCGGCTGACTACCGAGACGGCCCGCGCCATGGAAAAGGGTCTCACCTTGGACGATGGCTTGGCCGCGGCGGTCAAGGCCGAAGTGCTGCGCCGCTTCCCCAACGCCACGGAGATCCGCCTTGTGTTGCGTGAAGGCCGTAAACGGGAAGTCAAGCGCCTATGCGCGGCCGCCGGCCATCCCGTGCTCTCTCTCCGGCGCACATCCATGGGCAACATCACCACCCGAGGCTTGCGCCCCGGCGAATGGCGCTATCTCAAGGAAGACGAGTTGGTTCAACTGCGTAAGCTAGCCGGATTGGATCCCTGACAGCCTGCATCCGGCTGGATATTGTCCGATTTGCCGCCAACTACTCCCAACTTCTTTCGCCGAAGGATCGTCTCTTGGAGCCTGGATTCCAACAACGCGCTCCACGGCGTGATTCGCCGGATTGATTGCGGGCTTGTGCCGTGCTATCGTGACGTGCGATGATGGGGTTTGTGGCGGGGAGTCATGAGCATTTTTTCGGGGGCGCATGTAACGGTAGCTAGCCCGATTGGGTAATAGAGAGACGGGTTGTCTTTCCGGCAGCAGAACATGCGGAACGCGCTACCAGAAACATCCCACTGCATATGCCCGAAACCCGTCAGCATTATTTGCCAACGTAAGGAATCGTGATGCCGGAGGCATCAACAGCAAGGCGTCCGGGGCGTGGGGAACAAACCCGCCGCACGGCGCCGCCGGGCCATGGCCCTTAGGTGGAGACAAGGGGAATATGATTGACACAAAATTCGTCGAGCGGGTCGCCCAAGAGGGCGGCGTAAAATATGAACAGGCCGCCCGGTCGGTTGCCCTCTTTGGTGAAGGCGCCACGATTCCGTTCATCGCCCGCTACCGCAAGGATGTAACCGGCAACCTGGACGAGGTGCAGCTCGAACGCATCCTGGAACGGGCCACGTACTACAAGGAACTCGAGGAACGTAAGAAGACGGTCCTGGACGCGATCGCGAAACAGGATCAGCTTACGGATGAGCGCCGCGAACGCATCGAGGCGTGCGTGGACAAGACCACCCTCGAGGACCTTTACCTGCCCTTCAAGAAGCGGCGCCGCACGAAGGCGACCACGGCGCGGGAGAAAGGCCTTGAGCCGCTGGCCGACTTCATCTGGGCGCAGGATCCCGAGGGGACTCCGCCGGAGGAGGCGGCGCAAGCCTACATCGATGCCGAGAAAGGCGTCAACACGGCGGAAGAGGCCCTGGAGGGCGCGCAACACATTCTGGCCGAACGGGTCTCCCTTAACACCGATCTGCGGGCGCGCTTGCGCGACCAAATGGCCAAGGAAGGGCAAGTCGCGGCCCACGCCACCAAGAACGCGGAAGGCCGCAAGACCAAGTTCGAGACGTATTATGACTTCCGCGAGCCCCTGAGCAAGATCCCGTCCCACCGGTTTCTCGCCATTGTGCGGGGTTCCAAGGAAGGGACCCTGCGGATGGAATTGGAGATGGACGATGAGCAGGTCATCGAGTCCATCGCGGCGGATCTCATCCAGACGCCCGGCAGCCCCTACGACGCTTTTCTGCGCCAAGTCGCCAGCGATGCCTACCGCCGGCTGCTGCGGCCTTCGCTCGAGAACGAAGTGCTCAACACAGTCCGCGAGCGGGCGGACGAGGAAGCCATCCGGGTCTTTCGCGAGAACGCGGAAAACTTGCTTCTGTCTCCCCCCGCGGGTCCCATCAACATCATAGGCGTGGACCCCGGCATTCGCACGGGCTGCAAGCTCGCCGTGGTGGATAGCACGGGGGCGTACCGCGAGTCTGCCACCATCTATCCGCCCGCGGGCGAGAGCGAGGACACCACCGCGCGGGACACCCTCCTGGGCTTGATCGAGCGGCACGGCGTCCAGGCCATCGCCATCGGGAACGGCACGGGCGCGCGGGAAGCCAGCGCCTTCATCCGGCCGTTGCTGGCGGAACAGAACCGCGAGGATATCTTCTGCGTGCTGGTGAACGAGGCAGGCGCCTCCATCTACTCGGCCTCCAAGGTCGCGCGCGAAGAGTTTCCCGATCTCGACCTCACCATACGCGGCGCCATCTCGATAGCCCGGCGGTTGCAGGATCCCTTGGCGGAACTCGTCAAGATTGATCCCCGGCACATCGGCGTCGGGCAGTATCAGCACGATGTCAACCAGAAGCAGCTCCGGGAAGGGTTGCACCGCACCGTCGTTTCGTGCGTGAACCGGGTTGGCGTGAATCTGAACACGGCGTCGCCTCATTTGCTGCGCTACGTTAGCGGGATTCAGACGGGCGTTGCGCGCAGCATCGTGGCCAAACGCGAAGCCATGGGCGGCTTCACATCCAGGCAGCAGTTGCTCGAGGTCGATGGTGTTGGTCCCAAGACGTTCGAGCAGTGCGCGGGCTTCCTGCGTATTCAGGGCGGCGAGAACCCCCTCGACGCCACGGGCATCCACCCCGAGGCCTATCCCGTGGCGGAGCAAATGGCGCAAGCCTGCGGCGTGAACGTGGCGGATCTCATCGGCAACAAGGACGTGCTCAAGGAGTTCGATGTCACCCCCTTCCAAACCGAAACCATCGGGCTCTTGACGTTGCGGGATATTGTGACGGAGTTTCTCAAACCCGGCCGCGACCCGCGCAAGGAGTTCAAGGCGCCTCAATTCAAGGAAGGCGTCACCTCGGTGGAGCATCTCGAGGAAGGCATGGATCTCGAAGGCGTGGTCACCAATGTGACCGACTTCGGCGCCTTCATCGACATCGGCGTGCATCAGGACGGGCTCGTCCATCTCTCCCAACTGGCCAACCATTACGTGCGCGACCCGCATAGCGTAGTGAAAGTGGGCGACATCGTGAAGGTGAAGGTCCTCAAGGTGGACAAGGAGTTGCCGCGCATTTCCTTGAGCATTAAGGCCTTGCAACCAAAGCCCGAGGCGCGCAAACGAAGCCAGCGCGGCCCGCAGAAACGCGCCGGGGAGCAGCAAACGGCGGCGGCTGGGTCGGAGAAAGCCGGAGCGGCCAAGGAAGACGGCGCCCCTCAGCGCGCGCGTTACGAACGAAGCAGGCGGGAGGGAGAAAAACGGACGGACGGAGCCAGCAAACGCCGGCAAA
>PUOI01000081.1 GCA_003552765.1 Candidatus Hydrogenedentota bacterium
AGACTCTTCCGGCTCACCCAATAACGCTGGTATCCAATAAGGGGGAAGATCCAGTGTTCGGTGAACACGATGGCCCCAATGGGCGCCAAGATAAGGCCGTACAGCCCCACGAAGTCCAAGAGCTGAGTGAAGACGAAGGGCGAGCATGCGATCAGCGTGGTCACGGCTCCCACCACCAGCGTGACTTTCCAGCGCGCCCATCCCGGGGTAATGGCTTGGAATGCGAGACCGGCGCGGTACAGCGTGGGGTTGGAAGTGGTCCATCCCGCGATCACCACGGCCAGGACGCCCGCTGTTCCCACGGCTTGCCACGCCACCTCACCAGCGTCTAACTCGATAAGAGGGGTCTGCAGCACCTGGGCCGCCATGGCCCCCATGATACCCGCGCAGATCCACGCGAGATAGTGGCCGAGATACATGCCGAAGGCGGAGTACAGGCCGTACCAATGGGACTTGGCGTACCGCAACAGCGCCATATCGGAGAGCCCGCCGTGCATGGCCAGGTTGCAAATCCAGGCGAAAGCCACCACGTGCCAGAAGCCGAGCCCCTCGCCTTCAACGGCGGGCTGCCCAGTCCAGATAAGTTCATGGGATACCGCCAAGAAGTCGCCCCAACTCGCGATAGCGTCCACATCGGCGGACTGGGTGGCCAAGTAGGGGAGCGCCGCCACGCCGCCCGCGATGAATATGAGAAACATCCAAGGGGAGCACACCGACGCAAACTTGGCCAGGCTCTTGAATCCGAGGATGGCCACGGTCACGACGACCGCCCCCACGATGATGGTCGTGAGCACAAACCAGATGTTGTCCGGCAGCCAGCCCGTACTTGGCGGGATGTCCAAGGGGGTTAGGGCGTTGAGGGGAATTCGGACGGCGGAGGCCGACACGGTTATCATGGCTCCCCCCAGAATACAGAAAAGCACCGCATTGACCACGTTATAAATCCCCGTAACGGCGGGTCCTGCGATCTTCCTGAGATACCAGTACAAGGTCAGCCGGGTTTGCACGGCGATGGGAGCGCAGATGAAGGTCCATGTCAACACGGCCAAGGCATTGCCGATGACCAACCCCCACAGCACATCCATAACCGCGGCGCCCCACATGACAAAGCTGGCCCCGATAACGAATTCGGTGCCAGCGGTATGCTCGCCCGCATATACGCCCGCGAAGTAGCGCCCGGGCTGAAGCCGGTCATCCGACACGGGTTCGCGGTCGAACTCATACAACTTGTCCAAGCCTTCAATGGCCTTGGATTCGCCTTGGTCGGCCACTGTCTGTTCCTCCTTGTGTTAAATAAAGGTCACCAACGCGCCGGTTCCGTTCTTGGCGTAATCGCTCCGTTTTCGGAACATCCCCAGCCAAGAACGGCGCTGTGCTTATCCCCCTGGGGTCACGGCGCCTTCGCCTTGCCGCTCGCGGGCCACCTTCTCGCTGTAACCGCTTTCCCGAAATGCGATGATGGGATCCGGGTCAACGCCCATCTCCATCCGGACCTGCGCCAAGAGGGGCGATACGTCGGTCTGATAGGCCTCTTTAAGTATCTCCTCTGCGCGCACCACATCACCGTTCTTTTGGGCTTCCGTCAAGGCCGCCCGATCGACAAGAAGCGCCTTGGCGTATTGTACTTGACAGGCCACTACGGACTGAATCATTTCTTCAATCTTCGGTTTGATGTTGTGGCTCTGATCGATCATGTAGGCGATGTTGTCTTGCGCCGCCGGGTCGTCTTCCGCCGCCGCCAACTCATTGTAGATGAGAAACATCTGGTAGGGATTGAAGCTGGCCACGCTGACGTCGTCGTCGGCGTATTTCTTGTCGTTTAAGTGAAACCCGCCGAGCTTACCCTCGTCAATCAGAAAGGCGACGATATGTTCAATGTTCGTGGCGAGCGGGTGATGCCCCAAATCAACGAGAACCTGCGCCTGTTCCCCGAGGTGGCGGCAGAAGGCGTAGGACATGCCCCAGTCCGCGAGATCGGTGTGATACCAAGCGGGCTCGAAGAACTTGTACTCCAGCAGCATGCGCATGTCCGCCGGCAAGGCCTTGTAAACGGTGGTAAGGTTTTCCAGCAGGTACTGCTTGCGCCGCCGGAAATCGCCTTGACCCGGATAGTTGGTTCCGTCGGCGAACCAAAGGCTGAGGAGCTTTGAGTCCACCGTCTTGCCAATCTCAATGCAGTCGAGAATGTGATCGAGCGCCTTTTGGCGGATGGAGGGATCCTCGTTCGTTAGGCTGCCCAGCTTGTAGGCTTGGTCCTGGAACACGTTGGGGTTGATGGCGCCGATTCGTACGCCTTGCTCCTGCGCGTACTCGCTTAGCGCGCTGAAATCATCCACCTTGTCCCACGGAATGTGAATCGCCACGGAAGACGCCACGCCCGTGAATTTGTGGACCGCGCCGGCATCTTCCATTTTCTCGAACGTGTTGCGCGGCACGCCGGCCTGCTTGAACACGCCGAACCGGGTTCCGCTATCCCCGTAAGCCCACGAAGGCGTTTCGATGTGGTGGTTAGCGATGCGTTTCTTGATGGCGTCAAGTCTTCCAAACCGCTGCTCCAGCGCCTCAAGGGCGGGAGCGAGAGTCTTGGGGCCGGTGCGTCTCATAGCCTTCCTCCTTCGTGTGCGTCACTATACCGGTTGTGCAACGCCGCCTCTCTTCGCATTAACAAAGAGCCGATTATCGTGCAAAGGTGTGCGTCCCGGAACCCACGTCGTCAATAACCACAAAGTTTCCTTCGACGCGGCCTTCGCGGGTTTCGCCATTCACCGTAACCTCGGCGTGCTCCTCGCCCATGCGGGGCACGTGCACTTGGGCGCGCGTATTCACGGGGACCGTGACGGTCATCTCGAAACCATCGCCTTGCTCGGTAAACTCCACGCTGATCGGCCCCTTGATGGTTGGCTTCTTGTACTGCGCCCACGCCAAGCCACCGGGCTGAGGCCTCACTTGGAACGTGTTAAAGGCAGGCTCAAGCGGCTGAATGCCGAACAAGCCCCGCGCGATGTTGTTAGCCGGCGCGGAGCCCCATCCGCCATGAGAGTAGGCCATGTTGCCCTTAAGCGAGGGATCCCACGCCTCCGTCGCTATCGTGGCGCCGAGCCGGTACATCATGTGCCCCCAACTATTGCCCTCGACAGCGTTCATGCGCTCAAGGGCGAGATCCGGCCGTTCCGCGGCGTAGAGGCTTTCAAGCACGAACTGAGCGCCGTAGACGTTGCACTGCATGCCGCGGCCGAAAATGTGCTCCGCCAAGGGTTCAAGATACTCCTCTCGGGCGGCGCCGTGCGAGACAGGGAAGATACTCGCGTGCAAGGCATGGTGGTCAATATCCAAGCCGTCCCGGAACGCGCCCGCCTCAGGGTCATAGAGATGATCGTTGATGGCCTCGCGAAGATTGCCCGCCAGCTCGCTGTATTCGGCGGCATCCTCGTCTTCCCCAATGACTTCCGCGATCCTGCCGAGAAGTTCGACAGCCCGGTAGTTGAAGGAGTTGATGACGGTGTTGATGTCGGAGAACTCGTAGCCGTCGCGGAGGGCATGGGGCCAATCTATGAGATCGCGGCCCCAGGGTCCCCATTGGCCGCCTTCTTCCGGCCCCTTCTCGACGAGGTAATCCTCGTTGATGAACGGCTCGGTGGTCTTATCCTGCAGAACCTCGTAATGTTCGGCCAGCGAGTCCGCGTTGCCCGTGTACATGTAGTCCTTCCAGGCCATCTTGATGGAAAACTGCTTGTACTCCGTGGGCCAGGTCGGACGGTAGTAGAGGTACTCCATTGAATAGCGCGGGAAAGCGTATTGCCGCTCGACAGCGTATTGCGAGAGCTGGTTGATGTACGCATCGCCCTCGTAGTTTCGGCGCTCCCGGGAATGGGTATCCACGTAGACATCCAGACTGGTGGCCTTAATGCCGTACTTGAGCATGTCCCAGATGTCGTTTAACACGAAATCGGACGACTCGAAATGGGACTCCGATTCGTCGAAGGGTTGCCGCAAGACCGCGGCCTGGAAGTTTGAGGCGTCGAGCCCTGGCGGCGCGCCAATGACCTCGGCATACCGGTAGGAGCGGTATCCCCAGTTGGTGAGGGTTTGGGGACCGTCCGTCAAGGTCCACACTTCTTGATAGGTATTGTTGGTCCGTTTTTCGTATCGCACACGTTGCGGACCAAGAAGTTCTTGGCCGAGGCGGATGTCCACTTCCTGACCGCTCTCGCCCTCAATGTTGGCAAGGCGGAAACCGGCGATAATAGAGCGGCCGAAATCCAGGAAATAGTGGCCCGGCTCGCGTTCGACTACCTGTTTCGGCTCAATGAGATACTTCTGCTCGTTATGCTGGGCCGACGGCTTCAGATTCGCGATCATGTCCGCTTCGACGGCCTGCGCCCAGTCCGCGTCATTAAAACCGCTTTCCTTCCAGCCGAAGGGGTAGTTCAAGGCGTTGATGAACTCGCGAGGTACATAATAGTAGGCGTCGTGACCCGCGTTGCCGCCGTCCACGTAGATATCGTCTCCGTCCAAGGCTTTCCAAGAGCCATCGGAAGTGATGGTCTCGCTTGTCCCGTCTGCGAACTGGACATCCATCTGGAAAATGAATTTGTGTCCGTCGCCGGTGTAGTTGAGCGCCCCGACAGCGTTCACCGCGCCAGGCTCTAGAGAATCCGAGACCTCGTAAGTGTTGTAGCGCTCGATATCATCAAATCCCCGTTCGGGACCGCACCCCACGAATTCTCCGTTCATGTAAAGCCGGTATACGTACTGGCTCGCGGTGTCCGGCGAAACGGCGGTGACATTGACGATAGCGTGCTCGATCTCTTGCTCAGGCAGCTCAAATTCATGCCGTACGAAGGCGAAATTGGAGGGACCGTCCCCGGCTTCATTCTCGGCCCAGATAGGGGTGGCTTGCCATTCATCCTCGACGCCGGTCACAAACATCTGGGGCTCGGAATAGGGGCTGCTCTCGTCATGCTTGTCCCAGACGCGAACCTGCCAGAAAAGGACAGTGTTCGGATCGAGCGCAGGCCCGTCATACCGTGCGTTACTGGACTCCGAGGACTCAACTTTCCCCGAGTCCCAAACGTCCGGCTCCCCGTTGTCGAGGGCCGTGATGCTGGTAGCCACTTGGACTTGATAGGCCGTTTGATATTGATCGGATTCCGGGTGGTTGAGCACCCAGCTCATCGCTGGATTGGCGTTATCGATCCCTAATGGGTTGGAAAGCCGTTCAAGCAACAATCCGGTTGGTTGTTCAGGGGCCTCCTGAGCGTGAAGCGGGATGGTTCCAACCATTAGACACGCCGCTACGGCGCCAAGAACTGCGGTCATGCGTTTTCCATTCATACTACGTCTCCCTCGGCGGTCTAGAAAAAACGGCCGGTTATCGTAACTTCACATTCAAGGCAAGGCCAACAAGAAAAGCGGATTCGAACATGGGCCACGGTCAAATAAGCCATGGCCTATCAAGAAGTGCCCCAGGGTTTCAGCCCAATCCACAACAACAGGAAGCAACGGTAGCACACCGGATGAACGGTGTCAAAAAGACAGATGAAGCAGAAATACTGCGCAAAAGCCTACTCGGTTTCGGTAAGACCGCAAATGGCAGGACAATACCAGCTCCGGCAAGATCTTACACGGCTTGATTCGCGGGGTTGACATGCCTCGGCCGTATGATGTATATTCCCGTTGGTGTTGCCGAGGTAGCTCAGTTGGTAGAGCACCGGACTGAAAATCCGGGTGTCGGCAGTTCGAATCTGCCCCTTGGCACCATTTTTTTGAGCTGGAGTAGCTCAGCTGGCCAGAGCACATCACTC
>PUOI01000243.1 GCA_003552765.1 Candidatus Hydrogenedentota bacterium
AGGGTCGATTTGCCCGAACCGGACAACCCCGTGAACCATAACGTGACGGCCTTATGCCCATTGAGGCGCTCCCGATCTTCTTGTTGCACATCGGCGTCATGCCAGGTGATATTGGTCGCCTTGATCTTTTCTGTCATTAGAGCTATTCCTTGCAGTTAATTGCGAAAAACATGACATGCAGCGGTCCAAAAAACGTCAAGCAACGTGGATTTCCCGGAGAAATGCGCATGCCGCGGGGGAAGGACGAGAGCCGGGCGGGCGAAGCCGCATCGCACGCCCCGGATATGTCCAGATTCTACCATTGCGCGATGTGAAATGGAATTCTCCGCGCAAGCCACACCCCACTTACGCGAGATACGCCTCAATCAAGGGTTTCTTTTCCGGCGGCAGCAGGAACGTGTTCAGTTCGCCCTCTTCCCCGGCATGAAACCGGCCCTTGCGAAAGGCGTAAGGCGCGTAGCCCATGGGGCTGACGAACGCGCGAGCAGCAGGGGACAACACTTCGAGCAATACGATGGGCGCATGATGCCGGAGCGTTTCTTCCGCACCCTGCAATACGGCTAGTTCATGGCCCTGCACATCCAGTTTGATGAAGAAGGGCGCTAGCCCCATATCGTCTATACGCTTGATGGAGCAAGGGTATTCCTGGATGCGCAAATGTTCGCGCCGGTATCCCGCGATTTGGCCTTCAAGCCATTCACTGGCCTCCTGGCGATCAAAAGATGCGAGCGCGTCGAACACCCATCCCTTGTAGAATGGCACGTAGAGGGTCCGCTCCTCCGCCGTATCGCCCAAACCGCACTCGAACACTTCCATTCGAGGGGAGCGTCCGTAGCGGCGCGCCAGCTTCTTGCTCACGAGGGGATTGGGCTCAAACAGATAGACGCGGGCGCTCTTCGCATACATCAAGATGGCCTCCGCGCTCAGGCCGCGGTTCGCCCCCACATCAAGGAACAGCGCTCCCTCTGGAATGGGGATACGCGCAAGGGCTTTGAAATCCGCCTCAAACGGAATGCGCGAACACTTTTGAAGAAGGCGCTTGCCCTCCGCTTGCGCCTCCCGAAAAAAAGGCAGATTGGTTTGAAACCCCCGGACAATTCGCCGCACAAGTCAATTCCACATAGCTTGCATGCCACTGGTACAGTTCAAGCGCAACGTCCCTATCGGCTCAGGACGGCTCGCGGCGTATTCTTCTTCGCGCCGCACCCCGTTGTCAAACGGCTTGGCGCCCCCACTGCTTACAGAGGGGATGCGGGCAGGAAACGGCGGGGGGCATTTGCGTTAAACTATATGCATAAGCTCGCCCTCTGGCTTGTTACTTCAACTCGCGAAGTTGAAGGCGCTGCACCGTTTCTGGCAGAAGAGATTGGAAAGCTGACCATCACTGGCGGGCGGGCGTTTGAGTTTGTCTAAGTTCGCCAAGGCCGCGCCGCCTTGGTTTGCCGCCCATATGTGCGCGCCCCATGCCGCGGAGACCGTTTCATGCTAATACCCCTCAGCGTTGATGTCACCATGTACCGTAGGCCAATCTCCAACTACGCCATCATCGCCGTCACCGTGTTCTACTCTGTGGGGGGCTTCGCTAATCCGGAGTTCGTGCGGGAAGCCATGCTGGATGGGTCAAGCCCAGGGGGCCTGCTGAGCTACATGCTGGTTCATGGCGGCTTTATGCACTTGTTCGGCAACATGGTCTTCCTGTGGGTGTTTGGCAACGCGGTTTGCGCCAAGGTGGGCAACGGGACATACATCCTGATCTACATCATGGCGGGCATTGTCGGCGGGGTGGCGCATCTCGTCTTGGACGGCGCGCCCACCATCGGAGCCAGCGGAGCGATTAACGGCATCGTGGGCATGTACCTCATCTTCTATCCCCTCAACAACGTCACCTGCTTTTACCTCATCTTCCTCCCCATTCCGCCGTTCTGTGGCACGTTTTCCTTGAGCAGCATGTGGATCATCTTGCTGTGGCTCATCTTCGACATTCGGGGCGTGATCATGGGCGTGGCGCCAGTGGCTTACTGGGCGCACCTCGGCGGATTCGCGGCGGGGTTCGGAATTGGCGCGCTCTTGCTTTTCGCCGGCGGAATTCAAATGAGCGACACGGAATGCTCGCTGGCCGATGTTTTGCGGGGAAAAGCGCCGTATTAAGGTTGATCCATCCCCTTCTGACCCTGTACTATTAGGGAGTGAGCAGCAGATTAGGAGCAGCTGGGCCGCGCGCCGGCTCACGGAATCCTTCCGCTCCATCCGGTCCGGTAAGCAGCGCAAAACGCCAGCAACATCCCCCTCCACACCCCGGAAGCGAGGACCCAAGGACTTCATGAACCTCCACGAATACCAGGCCAAGGCCCTCCTGCGCATGTATGGCGTGCCGGCGCCTGATGGAATTGTCGCGCGAACCGCCGAGGAAGCCGAGAAGGCGCTCAACGTGTTTTCGCTTCCCGTGGTTCTCAAGGCGCAGGTTCATGCGGGCGGCCGGGGCAAGGCCGGGGGCATCCGCGTCGTGACGGAAGCCTCGGACATCCGCCCAGCCACCGAAGCCATACTTGGACTCACCATCCAGGATCGTCCCGTCGAGGCCCTGTTCATCACCCCCGCCGCGCACATCGCCCAAGAGGCCTACTTGAGCCTTCTCATCGACCGGAGCGAACGCTCGGTTGCGTTTGTGGGCTGCGCCGAGGGAGGCGTCGATATCGAAGCGACAGCCAAGGACGCGCCGGAAAAGGTGTTCAAGCGCAAAGCCCCCGTCTCCCAGCTCACGCGCCTGAATCCGGACAGCCTGATGGATTTCGCGGGCCAGTTGTTCGAGGATCCCAGTCAGGCAAGGCAGACCGCCGGCATCATGGCGCGCATGGGCCGGCTGTTCGCAGAGAAGGACGCGTCCCTCATCGAGATCAACCCGCTCATCGCCGATGCGGACGGGACCGTGCTCGCCCTCGACGCGAAGATGACGGTGGACAACAAGGCGCTGTTCCGTCACGAGGATCTCCAGGAGATGCGGAAGGCCAGCAGAGAGGATCCCAGCGAAGCCAGCGCCCGCGCGCAGGGGCTGACATTCATCCGGTTTGACGGCGATATCGGTTGTATCGTCAACGGAGCGGGCCTCGCCATGGCCACGATGGATATCATTCAGCACCATGGCGGCCAGCCCGCGAATTTCCTCGATGTTGGAGGCAGCTCAAACCCCAAGAAGGTGGTGGCCGCGTTCGAACTTATCCTGCAACATCCCGGCGTCAAGGTTATCTTTGTCAACATCTTCGGCGGCATTACCCGCTGCGATGACATTGCCGAGGGCATCCGGACCTCCTTCGACACTATGGACGTGTCCGTGCCGGTTGTAGTGCGGCTCGTGGGGACCAATGAGGACGAGGGCCGGGCCATGCTGGAGGAAATCGGCATTGTGACGGTCACCACGCTCGAGGAAGGCGCCTTGGAAGCCGCTAGGATTGCGGGGGCGGCGTAGACTCATGCTCATCGACGCGAACACCAAGGTCATTGTGCAAGGGATCACCGGGCGCGACGGCTCGTTCCACACTGGCCAAATGCTGGCCTACGGCACAAAGGTCGTGGGGGGCGTGACGCCAGGCAAGGGCGGCCAAACGGTCCACGGTCTGCCTGTCTTCAACTCCGCGCCCGAGGCCGTCTCGGAGACGGGAGCGGAGGTGTCGGTACTGTACGTCCCCGGCAGATTCGCGCGGGACGCCATGCTCGACGCGGCCCAGGCCCCCCTGAAACTTCTGGTGGTGATTACCGACGGGATCCCCACCTTGGACATGCTCGAGGCGTACGAAGCGCTGGCCTCCAAGGGCATCCGCATTATTGGGCCTAACTCACCGGGCGTCATCAAACCGGGCCAGTGCAAGGTGGGCATCATGCCCGCGCGAATCCACACGCCGGGCTCCATCGGCGTGGTCTCCCGCAGCGGCACACTCACCTATGAGATTGTGCATGTCCTGACAGAGGCCGGCATGGGTCAATCCTTTTGCGCGGGCATCGGCGGCGACGCCGTCATCGGGACCACCTTCACCGACATCTTGCCCCTCTTCGAGCAAGACCCGGACACCGAGGCCGTCGTGATGGTCGGCGAGATTGGCGGACAGGACGAGGTCGAAGCCGCACGGTATTGGGGGCGCAACATGAGCAAGCCCCTGGTCGGTTTCATGGCTGGACTGACCGCCCCCCCCAACCGGCAAATGGGCCACGCCGGCGCCATTCTAGAGGGCGAGGACGACACCGTCGCGGCCAAGATCCAAAGGATGGAATACCACGGCATCCCCGTCGCCCGTCTTATCTCCGATGTCGTCCCCCTGCTTCGGGGCTAACAAGACCCAATCGCCGCTTAAGGTGGTATGTGGGCGTTTACACGGAAGTTAGGTAACTTTAGGGGGTTGGTCGACAGAAGAGAAACAGCTAAACCCTTTATCATCAATGACTTACATCGATGCTGCGGCCACGGTTATGTAGCTAGTAAAATGAGCCTGCGCTTGTTTGACTTTGCCCGAGGTTTGTGGTATCTGTATTGCCTCGAGGCGATATTTTGCCCGCGTACCCCGTTAATACTGCGCACAACTGCTCCCGCAAAACCACCCTGAGCGAGTAAAACCTCCAAAAGCCCTACAGGACAGGACCGTCCAAAGGACAGTTACTCAACTTCCGTTTACATCCCCTGCCCCTTCGGGCCACCTACGTACCGCCTGCGTCTCGCCGGCATGTATTACCCCCGGGTACGCGGCGATACGGTTCTTGCGAATCTCGATCCCCGGATTGGGAGGCGTTGCCCGCAAAACAGCGGGGCTGCTATACTTTGTGGTGATTCGGCACACGCCCGGCGAATAACAATTCTACGCCTTTCGCCAGCCTGTAGGTTCCACAGGAGTCCCCATGCAACCCAAAGCTTTAATCCAGACCTTCGGCTGTCAGATGAACGAGCACGACAGCGGCCGCATGAAGGAAGTGCTCGAAGCGGAGGGATACGCCCTCACCGACCGCAAGGAAGAGGCCTCGCTGATTCTGCTCAACACCTGCTCCGTGCGGGAGAATCCCGAGAACAAGGTCTACAGCCATCTCGGCCAATTGCGTCATCTGAAGAAGGCCAACCCAGAGCTTGTCATCGGCGTGGGAGGCTGCGTGGCGCAACAAGAGGGCGAGGCCATTCTGAAACGGGAGAAGGCCGTGGACATGGTCTTTGGCCCGGACAACTACATGCGGCTGCCGGAAATGCTCGAGCGCGTGCGCAACGGCGAGCGGGTGCTCATGACCAAATGGATGCCCCGCGACAAGAAGATCCAGAACTTCATCCCGGAGGAATGGGTCGAGCGGGGCCACGTCGAAGGGTGCAAGGCGTATATCGCCATCACCAAGGGCTGCGACAATTTCTGCACGTTTTGTGTCGTCCCCTTCACCCGCGGCCGGGAAGTGAGCCGGGAACCCGACAACATTCTGCGGGAAGCGCGGGACCTTGTGAACCGGGGGGCGCGGGAGATTTGGCTGCTGGGACAGAACGTAAACTCGTACCAGGCGGGCGAATGGGCATTTCATGAGTTGCTCGACGCCGTGTCCGCGATCGATGACCTGCCGCGCATCCGCTTCACCTCGCCCCATCCCAACGACTGGAACGATCGCCTCTCGGATCTCATGGCGGCCCGGCCGAACATCTGCAACCACCTCCACCTCCCCTTCCAGGCGGGCTCCGACCGGTTGCTTCACCTCATGAACCGGCAACACACCGTGGACGAGTTTCTCGCCAAGGTCCGCTACATGCGCTCCATCAAC
>PUOI01000466.1 GCA_003552765.1 Candidatus Hydrogenedentota bacterium
GAGGACATATCTCCGGCCGAAATCGTTGCGCGCGGGTGGGAGGAGTGATGCCCAGGAAGGGGAAAGGGGTGCGGGCAATTGTAGTTGCCGAAGACGAACGGCTACGAATATTCGCCAAGAAAACGCTTGAGGCATTCGGCTTTCATCCGAATGAGATATATGACCTGAAAGATCATCCGAAAGAGGGAGCCGGTTCCGGAAAGCAATACGTTGAGAAGAAATCCGTGGAGGAGTACAAGGCGTACCGTTCAAAGTCGTCACGAGGCGAAAACGTGGCCCTCATCCTGGCGACCGATGCGGATGAGCAAACCGTGCCGGATCGGGCGAAAAAACTCGATCAACAGCTATCGGCGGCGGGCTTGCAAAGAAATGCCGATGACGCTGTTTCTTAACTGGATTCCCAAGTGGCATGTGGAAACCTGGGGCTTGTACTTGACCGGTACCGGGGACGTGGATGAGTACACAAGATACAAGCACCTAGCGGCATCCATCAACTGGCGTCAGGCAGGGAAGGGTTTTGTTTCGGAATACCGGCAATCCAAACAGCAACCGTCCCTTGAGACCTTGTCTTCGCTTAGGATTGCATACGGGGAAACACGGCGTCTGGGCGTTTGAAGACTTCCGCCGAAAACAGTTCGCGCTTGGGCCTTGGGCTTGGTACAATACCGCGCCATGACTACGAAGACGACCACACATCGTTGCGTTTGGACCTTACTTGCGGCAGTAGTGCTGACGGCGTGCCAGACGGTTTCCTCTGGCGCGGGAAATCCGGGCGGCATGGACCATCGGCGGAACGCGAACGAACAGACCGGTTCGCCACCGGCGCTGGAAGCGGCCAATCCGCATCCCCCTCCAGCTTCGCATAACCCAAGCCGCGACAATTCCATCTTTGTCTACGGGGGCAGGTGGACGAATACCCGTTTCGGGGAGATCCTCCAATTGGACACGGATTTCCAGGATTCCTATCTCGGGACTGTTGGCCTATCCCGGACGTTCCACCGCTTCAACCGGCATTTGGATTTGGAGGGGGAAACGAACCTCACGCGGCATTGGGGTAAACAGGACCACTTTGAGCTGAACGCCGCGCTCAGTCTGCGCTGGAACACCTTCCCGTGGGACCGGTTTGTAGACACTTCCCTTGCTCATGGGTTTGGGCCTTCGTATGCATTTGGACGGCCCCACATCGAAGAACGGCGCCGCCGTCCGCTGAGCCGGCTGCTCGTTTTCATGGTGACGGAGGTGACCGCTGGTCCCCCAGCTCAGTGGGATTCCCCGTGGGAAGGATTGGTCCGAATCCACCACCGTTCCGGGGCCTTTGGCTGGGTCAGCGATGCCGGCGGCTCCAATTTCATCACCACCGGCCTCCGGTATAGGTTTTAGGCGCGTGGTGGCGCCGCGCCAGCCCTGCGAAGCTAGCGACAAAAGCTCAGAATGGCCACACGAGGGGGATCAGCAGCATGGCCATGATGAACAGCAAGGCGTTGAGGGGGAGCCCCACCTTCGCGAAATCGCTGAACCGGTAGCCGCCGGGGCCGAAGACCATGAGGTTGGTCTGATACCCGATGGGGGTGACGAGACTCGCCGACGCCGCAAAGGCGACCGCCATGGCCAGGGGGCGGGGACTGATCTCGATCCCGGGTTGCATGGCCAGCGGAATGACAAACGGGAACATGAGCGCCGCGGCCGCGTTGTTCGTCACGGTTTCGGTGAACAAACTGGTGAGCAGATAGACCACGGCGAGGATGGCGATCGGGCCGAGGACGCGCGCATATTCCACGATGAACCCGGCGATGGTCTCTGCCGCACCCGATTCCTCCAGGGCCGCGCCAAGGCCGAACGCGGCGCCAATGGTGATGAGCGTTTGCCAGTCCACGCTTTGCCGGGCCACGCCGGCGGAGATGCAGCGGGTGGCGACCATCAGCCCGGCGATGAGAAAGGCGGCGAGGTGGGTGGGCAGTACGCCCGTCGTCAACAGCAGGACGAATACGCCCAGGAGCGCGGCGCTGATGAGGGCTTTCTCGTCCCGGGCGGGCCGGCTTTCCTCCACGCCGCTCACCAGGATGAAGTCGGGGTTGTTGCGATGCGCGCGGGCGAAGTGGGGGCCAGTCTGAAGCAGCAGCGTGTCCCCGTTTTCCAGCCGGATGTCGCCCACGCGGCCCTGGAGACGTTTGCCGCCCCGGTGCACAGCGACGACGGCCGCGTTGTAGGTCGCCCGGAAGTCGGCGTCCCGGATGGTCTTGCCTATCAGGGGCGATTTGGGCGAGATAACGGCCTCGCACAGCATGCGGTCACGGCGTTGCTTGGCCCGCGTTTCGTATTCCTCGTCCGCCACGGGAACCAGCCCGGGAATGCGCTCGAGGTCCACGATGGTGCTTACCATGCCCGTGAAGGTGAGGATATCTCCCGCGCGAAGCAGGTGGCGGGGGCTTACAGGGGATATGATTTCGCCGTTGCGCACGATCTCAATGAGGAACAGTCCGGGGAGATGACGGAGCCCCGCCTCTTCAACTCGTTGACCCACCAGCCGGCATTCCGGTTTTACTTCCATCTCGACGAGGTATTCCCGCATCGATTCACCCAGGGTTTCGACGAGATCCTTGCGATCCGGTATGAGGCGGGGGGCAACGAATATGAGATAGAGGCAACCCATCACGGCGAAGGGGAGTCCGACCCACGTAAGCTCGAACATGCCAATCGGGGCCAGTTCCGCGGACAGATCGGGATGCCGGGGTTGGGCCTCGGTCATTAGGCCGCTCACAACCAGGTTGGTGCTTGTGCCGATAAGGGTGCAGGTTCCGCCGAGAATGGCCATGTAGGAAAGGGGCATGAGCACGCGGGACGGGGAGATCTGGTGCGAGCGGCACCATTTGCTCAGTACCGGAATCATCATGGCGACGATGGGCGTATTGTTGAGGAACGCCGACATCAGCGGCACGGCCCCCGCCATGCGCGCCACAACACCCCGTTCGCTGGAGGCCCGCGCGAGGAACCAGCCGCCGAAGACGTCCAACGCGCCCGTTTCCCGCATGCCCGCGGCCACCACGAACAACGCCGCCACGGTAAGCAGACCGGAATTCACGAAGCCGCCGAACGCCTGTTCCGGTTCGATGACTCCCGCAAGCGTGACCACCACGGCGCCGCCCAGCACAATGGCGTCGGGGGGGCCATAATTCCGGCTAAGCCCGAAGAACACGACGGCGAGCACAAGCAGCGTGAACCATGCTTCCCAACCCACGGCATCTTCTCCTGTTGAACGTAGCGCCACAATGACCTCATGGCCGGCTGGCCAAGGCGCCGCACCAAAAGATGTGTTAAATTATCATGTATCCAAGGTATTGTGCAACTGACGGCATATCCCATCACGAAACCGCGCAACGCCTCCGCGTGGTCCAAGGGGTCCTTCCTCGCTTCAGAAACTCCCCGCGCCATGATATACCGCCACGCCCATTATCCCAAACAGCCTTTGGCAACGGAAATCGGCAGCCAAGCCAATACGCGCGGGGAATGGACGCGAAATCTGGATTCAGCCCCGCGCGGTGCGTTAAAATGGGGCTCTGCTAGGGTAAACGCGTCTTTCTCTCCGCAAGGCCAAGTCGTTTCGTGCGAAATCATCGCGCCGCCTGAAGGAGAGTGGGGACAACGCGGAAGAAACGTAGGCCGCCGCCGGGCTTGGGAACCCGTGGCGTCTTGTTATGCATACCTTTCAAACCATGCGGGAGCAATCATACCGTGCCCAAGGAAACACTATCCGGGAGCCAAGACCTTCGAACACGCCTGAACAAATATCCTAGTCACGCCTTGGCCGATTTCTTCGAATTCTTGGGAGAAAAGGCGCCGCCAACCAAGAAGAAGCGCGTCCAGCGCCTGATGGAGATTCTGCTCGGTGACGAGGTTGACCGGGTATGGAGCGGCTTGGAGGAGTGGGAACAGGAGGCCGTCAGGGAGACGGTTTTCAACTACGCCAAATACGAATTCCGGCCTCGCGTATTTGCGGCCAAGCACGGGCTGCCCATGTGGAGCGACACGGATGCGTTCCCGGACAAGAAGGAAGAGCGGTCCGGCGCGCTGCAACTCCTTATGCTGGATAACCGGATTCCCCGCGACTTGGCGGCCTCGCTGCGCCAACGCCTGACGCCGCCTTCTCCGGCGCAACTTGTTGTAGTGGACGAGTTGCCCGCGGAGGCCCCCGCCTATCCGGACCAACGGTCGGAGTTTGCCCATGAGTATCCAGACTCGTATCCCCTGAGCGTGGCCCACCGGGCAAGGGACGCCGCACGGGAGCTGCACATCATCCTGCGTATGGTGGAGCAGGGCCAAGTCGCGATCACGAAGACGACCAAGCACATCACCGCGGCCACCCAGCGGGCGTTCGGCAAGGCGCTAGGCGCCGATAAGGCCGCGAAAAACGGCCGCTCGTTTGATTCCTGCCTCAGGAACAATTGGGTGAACATGTGGCTGGACGTGCTCGGTACGCATGGATTCGCTTTCGCACGCGCGAACAAACTCTACCTGACGAAGGAAGGCCACCAGCTCCGTGACGGGAAATTCTCCGAGAGCATCCGTAAGCTATGGGAGGATTTCGTGAATCATCACTCGTATGACGACATCGACCGGGTCGCCAGCATCAGGTCACTCATCCGGGGCGCGTGGGGCGGTATTGGTATGGCCGCCGTGGTGGAGCGCCGCCGCGTTGTCGGCAAAGGGGTGGCGGCCTGTCCCGTGGGAGAATGGGTGGAGATTGACTCGTTCCTGCGCTACTTCGCTGGGGAGTTTCCCGATTTCACCTTGGGGTATGCGGCAAGGTCGGGGTTCGGCCCGTATAGCCGCCCCGAGTTTGACGGCGAGACAAGCGGGTACGATTGGCGGCTGGTGGAGGGCCGCTACATCATGGGCCTTATCGCGGGCTACCTCGGAACACTCGGGTTGGTGGATCTCGCCTACACCGATCCGCAATGGGCCCGCAAGGACGTCCAAGAGCAGTTGTTCATCGAGGCGGGGCGTCAGCTTTCCGTTTTCGAGGGGCTCCGGTGCTTCCGGCTCAACAACTTGGGAGCCTATGTGCTTGGGGTAATGGACACCTACGAGCAAGAGGCGTACCGTAGCGCGACGCCGCTGCGGGTCCTGGCCACGCACGAGATCATCGTGAATGACTCCTATGCACTGGATCCGGCCGACGAGCTGTTTCTCGAACGCATCGCCAAACCCTCCGGCGACCACACATGGAAGCTGGACAAACAGAAGCTGGTCGAGGCCGTCGAAAACGGCATGAGCAAGGAGGACGCCGTGGAGTTCTTGAAGTCCCGCAGCGAAACGCCCTTGCCGGACAACGTCGCGCAACACCTCGATGATGTCTTTCTTCGCGCCAACCCCCTGCAAGCCGAAGGCCCCGCGGAAGTGTACACGGTTGTGGACGAGCACACCGCCCTTCTTATCGCACACGACAAGACGATGCGAGACAAGTGCTTCCTCGCGGGCGGCGACCGCCTTGTGGTGCCCGCAAACAAAGTCAAACGCTTCCGCCGCGCGCTCAACAAACTGGGCTATGCGTTTCCCAACGGCCGCATCAAGAAGTGACGTCATACCCGCCATGCAAGCGTTCGTCTCAGGTCTAACCCGTAGTTCCTTCTCAGCCCTTAATTTGTGGATACCCCGGTTACGTCTGACTTAGCCTGCCATGCTGTCACAAATCAAATCCATCCCGTAGGGATGACAGCTGGTAGCCGGGGGTTGAGGCCGCGTGCGATAGCACGCGGGC
>PUOI01000582.1 GCA_003552765.1 Candidatus Hydrogenedentota bacterium
ATATCGCCGGGACCCGGCTCCCAATCGGCCAGGTCTTCGGGACCCGTCGCCATGCGCGCCCGGTTGGCGGACACCCAGCCCTCGCTTCCCTTGAAAAAGATGCCCGCCCCTCCCGCGGCGCCTTCGTGACGGATCCACGGCTCATCGCGGCCCGTGCTGTCGGTAAACTTCACGGTCACGCCCGAGGCATAGCGCAGCTCAAGGTTCCAACGGGTTGGCGTGTCGTGGGTTCCGTCTTGGGGGATTACGCCCGTTCCCTCAATCTCGGCGGGACCAGTTTCATCGGCGTCCAAGGCCCATTGGGCGATGTCGAGGTGATGGCTGCCCCATTCCGTGATGCGGCCGCCGGAATAGTCGCTGATGTACATCCAGCCGCGCACCGGCAGGCATTTCTCGGGGCAATAGGGGCTCTCCGGCGCGGGGCCGAGCCAGAGATCATAGTTGAACCAATCCGGCGGTTCCTCTTGCGTGCATGAGCCCCCGGCGTGCCCCGGGAAAAGGACAACTTCAATCTCCTCGAGTTCGCCAATCTTGCCATTACGCACCAGTTCCACGGCCCGGAAGAACTGCCGTTGAGAGCGCTGTTGCGCCCCATGTTGGAAAATGGCGCCGGTGCGTTTCACTTCGTCGGCGAGCACGCGGCCTTCTTCGATGGTGAGGGACATGGGCTTCTCGAGGTACACGTCCTTGCCCTGACGCACGGCCGCGAGGGCGGGAAGCACATGCCAATGGTCCGGGGTGGCGATGATCACGGCGTCGACGCCATCATCCGCGATGAGATCCCGGAAATCGAGATAGGTTGTTATCGATCTGTAGGACTCCTGCTCAAAGCGCTGGGCGTAGCGTGTTTCCACGTTCTCACGCAGTTCTTCCCGTTTGCGTTCGTTCACATCGCAAACGGCGATGATATGGGCGTCCTCCCGGTTCATGTAGCGCCGCGCGTGGCCCGTGTTCATGGCGCCGCAACCAATGAAACCGATGCCGATGCGATCGGAAGGGGGGGTGGTTCCCTCGCGCCCCAAAACGCGTGACGGGACAATAAGCGGCGCGGCGAGAGCGGCCGTGGCGCTGGAAAGAAAGCTTCGGCGCGAAACTATTGGGGTCATGCGCTGGGTTCTCCTCCGGCTCACCCTCTACGAAGGAAGCCGGTGCTAGACGTCGGACTCAACGGAAATCCAAAGGCTACTGACGGTATCAACAGAGCCTATCACGTCTTGTCCCCGAAATCGAAGAAGGGAGCGCCCTTTCGCTGGGCGCTCCCTTGGCTAACGCTTCATGTCTTCCGGCCGCCGCACGGCGTTCTTTTGCATCCCCCCTCGTAATGTAAACCCCACCAAGGGAACCCTTGCTTGTTCAACGTACACCCCTGTACGCCAGCGGCGGACCAGCGGACTTCACAACCAGCCTTGCTTTATCTGGCTGGAAGAGACCGTTCCGGCCGGTTTACATCGGAACATCCGGCTGAGGCGCGGGCTCATCCGGCGGTTCCGGCATGGGCGCAGGCTCTTCATCCGGCATGGGTGCGGGCTCATCCGGTTCCGGCATGGGAGCTGGCTCATCCGGTTCCGGCATGGGGGCCGGCTCATCCGGTGGTTCCGGCAGGGGTTCATCCAGATCCGGGAGCGCGGGCTCCTCGGGTTCGGGGGCCTCGACATCGTCAAAATCGGCCTCGATGTCGACCTCTACTTCGTCAAGCACGGTGTCAACACGCTGAGCCATGATCTGGTACTCGTTGGCGTCCAGCTCAAGCATCAGCACGGCGAGCAGCTCACCGATCTCCTCTTGGGGCGTAAGCTCGAGGCCCTGATACTCCTCTTGCTCGGCGAGTTGTTCAATATGCGCGTGGGCGTGCAATTGGTCCTCCATCATGGAGACAAACTTATCTTCCGTGAGTCCCTCTTGCTCCAGCGCATCCTCGAAGTCAAACCCTTCGGGAATCGTGGCCCGGATCTCGTCAATCTCGGCCTCGACTTCCTCCGGCCCAACCTCGACGCCCTCTTCCTTGGCGTCCACGACAAACACCTGCTGTTCAACCAGCGCGTCGAGGATCTCCTCGTGTTCCGGCGGCTCCATCTGGGGCTGCCGTTGAAGCAACTCATTGACGCGATCCAGCACCCAGTCGAAGGTGTCGCCCGTGACTTCCGCGGTTTCGTCCCCCCGCTGGACCTCGGCTGCAGGCTCCGGCAGGTCAACTTCCGGCAAGGCCGCGGGCGGTTCGGGAGGCGCTATCGGCTGTTCAGGCACGGGCGCAGGTTCCTCCGGAGGCGCGGGCGGGTCGTCCGGCATCGGCGCGGGCTCCTGAGGCGCGGGCGGGTCGTCCGGCATCGGTGCGGGCTCCTCCGGCGCGGGCGGGTCGTCCGGCATGGGCGCTGGTTCCTCCGGCGGAGGCGCGGGCTCCTCTTCCACCGGCGGCAACGGGGGATCGTCCTGAGCGTCCGCTTGCGTCATACCCGCGATACCGCCGCAGATCCCGATAGCGGCGGCCCCGGTGAAACAACATATCCATCGTGTCACTGTTCGCATAGGTTCTAACCTCCTTGGTGGTTAGGACTGGAAACACAAAAAACGCGCTACCCCACGCGCCCTCTCTCCAGCCCGTATGCTTGTATGTGTGGTTACGATAACGAGAGCGCACGGGTTGACAATAGAAATCGCTGCGATGCAATACATGTGACTCACAATTCAATGGAAGCACGCAAATTCTACGCAGTTTGCATGGTGTTCAGAGAAATATTTTCAGGGTGTCGGACGGCATTTGCTGTTTAATTTTTCCCCCACGGAAACCGGCGATTCCATGCGCCGTGGGCGCGTTGGGGTGAATATCGGGGGCGGTATGCGCTACCATGGGCTGTACGCGCTATCGCGGCTCACGTTGGCCGCCGGCAAACAGAATGCGTGTATGGTGTGGATTTCCATAAAGCGGCCGTGTGCGAATGACACGGAGGGGAATTGGTAAGGGGTAGGGATAAAGTTGGTTCCAGATTTTGATGAGCACGGTCTTCTACCTGATGGCGTCCACAATTGCACGGAAGAAGAATTCAAGCAGCGATTCGTGGATGAGTTTTCGGAATCTGATACGCGCCCCAGGCTTCACCAGGGCTTTCAAGCCTTGCGCGAGGAAGTGGTCAAGCACGGTCCGCCAGGGTTACAATGGGTGGACGGTTCCTTCGTGACTGACAAATTAGATCCTGGCGACATTGACATTGTGACGTTCATGAACCTCGAACGCCTCAATGCATTGAGCCCGGAAGATCAGGCGGCAGTGGAGCGCCTAGTGAAAGGCAGGGAATGCACAAAGGCTGCGTACGGCTGACACACATTCTTGGTTCCTTCGTGTGAACCGAACCATCCGTTCTTCTCGTTATACGAGAAGCGACGGGATTACTGGCGCAAGTGGTTCGGCAGGACCCGGGAGGGAAGACCCAAGGGATTCGTGGCCATGACGCTAGGAGATGACAAATAGACGCCAGTGGTGTGGGCGGAAAGAGAGCCACAATGACAGATTTAACGTCCAACGAGGAGTTGCGGCCGGCCGCGGAGATCCGCGAACAACTCGCCGACCTTCGCGAAATCAAAGCTTCAATTGACGATAGCCATATGGATTTTGGCTTCGCTGGTTACATTGATCGTTGCTCCATTGAAGCCCAGGAGACCGCTCTATTGGAAGAACTGAACGCGGCGGAGTTGCGGGAGCACAACGCGGCGGCGGAATTCATTCTCGAGGGGGAGCCGCTTCACAGTGGTGAGGCCCCGGCGCGGCTCTTGGGGGCGTTTCTGGATAAGTTGCAGTCGCTTGTGTATGCGGTGGGACAGGTGCAAGCGGGCTCCGCAACGGATCGCGCCCGCTTTCCGCGTAATGTGGTGGCGGCCAACAGACTCTATGTCCAACCCCAATTTGTCAGCGGTTCCTTTGGTTTTCGGGTGCGCGTGCCATCGAAAGAGGAACTTGGGGAGCTTGTTGAGACAGGTGGGGAAACCGTATTGCACAAGGTTTGTCACGCCTTGGGAGACGAGGATCCAAGCGGGGACGTGATGACCCTACTCTCCCACTCGCGAGTCAGGTCCCATTATGAATCCATCGCCACGCTCTTGGCGAGGGAGAATGTGGACCTTTCCATGCGTCAGCGGAGCGAAAGGGGGCGGTTGAGATTGAGTTCCTCGGCGGCGCGCGAGCGGCTGGAATGGTTACAGCAGCTCCAGGTAACGGAAGAGACCATCGAACGAACAGGGGAACTCGTGGGCGGGAACATCCAACGGGATCAGTTCGAACTCAAGGCCGGGGACGAAACGATCCGTGGAGGACTATCGCAACAAGCCAAGGAAGATCTGAAAGGCTTCCATCTCGGAGACACCGTGACCGCCACCCTTCGCGTCATGATAACGGAACACGAAGACGCCTTAACCGAGCAGAAGAGCGATTACATCGCGCAACGGTTCGTTCCCTACAACACGTTTCCCCACCGAAACGAGGAGCGACAATAGCGCCCTGGGGCTGTTCTCCACCCCGTGGCTTGGGTTATCGGCTTGCAAAGACGGGCCGTCATTGAGTTGCACGTCAGGGTATCGAGTTTGTTGTGATAGCCATCCCAATCCACCCTCTCATTTCCATTTTCCACGCGGCACGGGAGTACGAACACAGTTGAATCGATTGAGCAACGACCTAAACGGCGAGTGGCGCCTTGTGCTCGACCCGAAGGACGAAGGCAAGGAGCAGCGGTGGTTCGATGGCGGCGATCTGCCGGAGGGGCAGTCCATTCCAGCGCCGGGCGCGTGGGAGCAATGGGCGCCGGGGTATCAGGGGGTAGCCTGGTATTTCCATGCGTTCACGCTGGATGCGACGTGGCTGGACCGGCCTGTCTTTGTGGAGTGCGACGGCGCGGCTCCTTTCGCCGAGGTTTTTCTCAATGGCGAGCGCATCGGAAGCCATTCAGGGGATCTGTTCCCTTTCGCCGCTGATGCGTCCGGCGCGTTGAAAGAGGGCGCGAACCTCTTGTCGGTGCGCGTGGCGGCGGAAGAACGCCGCGGCGCGTTGCCGGGGTACTTTCCTTTCGCGGGACTGTGCGGCGTACGGCTCAAGGCCTACCCAAACCTGCACTTCACCAGCGTATTCGCGCAGCCAGACATCCGTCGCCACCGGCTTGTGGTCGACATCACGGCCTCCGGCGAAGGCGCGGTCCGCCTGGAGATCGAGGGCGCCGATGTCCAAGCCGAGGGGCCGGTGGGCCGGATCACGCTTCCGTTCGAGGGGTACACCCCCTGGAGCCCGGAGGATCCCGCGCGGTACACGTTGCGGTGCGTCCTTCTCGACGCGGAAGGGAACGAGGCCGACGCGGAACGCGTGTCCTTTGGCATGCGGGAATTCAACATCAAGGATCAGCGCTTTCACCTCAACGGCCGTCCGGTCTACGTCAAGGGGGTCCACTGGAAGCCGGAATATCCCATCCAGCTTGCGGGGCCTGGGGATTCCTCGATGCTGCGCGAGGAACTCAGCCGCGCGAAGGAAGCGGGCTTCAATCTTATCCGGACACAGGACCGTCCCGCTCCGCCCACGGCGTTAGCCCTGTGCGATGAACTCGGGCTGATGGTGTGCGAGGAGCCCCCCTTGGCCCACGCCGCCAAACCCTCCGATCGCCGCGAGGAATGCCTGCGCGGGCTCGAGGCCCTTATCCGGCGCGACCGCAACCATCCCAGTCTGGTGATGTGGTCGCTCGGTCCCGCGCGGGACGCCAG
>PUOI01000639.1 GCA_003552765.1 Candidatus Hydrogenedentota bacterium
CTACGGCCTAGGCGTGGTCATCCTCATCGTGGCGGCCTACTTCGGCTACCAGTTCTGGACCCTGTTCGACGACCAATATCTTGTGGATGAAGAAGAAGTCGTCGCCAGCGTCGAGGCCCTGGAAGAAGAGGGGTGGCATACCTCGCTGGCGGCGGGGCTGGAGGAGTCGCTGGAGACCGGCAAGCCCGTGTTCATCGACTTCTGGGCCACGTGGTGCAGCAACTGCCTCTACATGAACCAGACAACCTTCCAAGACGAACCGGTGCTCGAGCGCTTCGAGGATTACGTGCTGGTGAAGTACCAGGCGGAACAGCCCCGGCAATCGCCCCACCGCGAGCTGCTGGACAACTTCAACTACGTCGGCCTGCCCCTCTACGTGGTCCTCACCCCGCCCGGATACGAGGCAGAGGGGGAGGAAGCCGAAGAGGCGTGACAGAGGTACTCTAGGAGAGCGCCAAGCTTAGGCGTGTTGACAGGGCGCATCGGTGTTAACGGCCAAAGTGAATTCGCTTGGGGGTGGCATGGTCTTCTAGGCCATGAATCACGGACTGCAAGCCCGTGCCACCTCTCGGCCAAGGCAGACCGAATCACGACTGCCCACAATGTTTCGAATGGGCCGAGTACTGGCTGGCGCCGCCCTCAGTTCTCCTCCATATCGTGCTGGGGAAAACGTAAGATGAAATGCGCGCCTGTGTCGCCGTTGCGGGGTCCGTATTCGACGCGGCCGCCGTGTTTGTCCACGACATTCTTGACCACGGAGAGTCCCAGTCCCGTGCCGCCGCTCTCTTTGGTCGAGAAGAAGCTCTGGAAAACGTTGTTGCGGTACTTGGCGGGAACGCCAGGTCCCGTGTCTTCAACGCCCAAGCACACGTACCCATCCTCGCTCCAGGTGGTGAAGGTCAGCCGCTGAGGAGCACGCTGCCCCTCCATGGCTTGGCAGGCGTTCGTTATGAGATTGAGCACGCACTGGCGCACCAGCACGAAATCGCCCTGGATGAATGGCAAGGAGGTATTGAGTTGGCGCACCACCTTCACCTCTTGCTTGCGCAGAATGGGCGCGGCCACATTGAGACAGGCCTCGACAACCTCATTGAGGTTGAGCAGGATGAGCGTGTCCTCTTGGTGGCGCAGGAAACTCATGGTGGAACGCACGATATCCGTGCAATGCTGGATTTGATTTTGCATGATTTCAAGACTGTCACGGAAGGGAGCAAGCTCGGGAGTGGCCATCATCAGCTCGACGTAACCACTCACAACTTGCAACGGGGAGCCTAGGTCGTGAATCATCCCCGAGATGACTCGGCCCAGGGTCTCGAACCGGTTGGCCTCAAGAGCCAATCGCTCAAGGTTGCGCCGCTGCACATTCCGGCGCCGGCGCGCCATGGCCCGCGCGACATGTGTTTGAATCTCTTGATTGCGGAACGGTTTTTGAAGGTACGCGGAAGCTCCCCACTCCACTGCTTTCGCCGCTGTGTCGAGGTCGGCGCATCCCGTGAGGATGACCACTTCCAAACAGGGAAAGCGCTTCTTCGCGGCTCGCAACAGCTCGATGCCCGACATGCCTGGCATTCGGATATCGGTGATCATCACATCAATGGAATGAGACTCCAGTAACTCGAGCGCCTCCCTCCCATCCGCCGCAACGTACGTATCGTTTGTGTCCTCCCAGAGCCTGCGTAAGGCTTGGCGCGGGCCCTTCTCGTCATCCACAATTAGGATGGCGGTCCCGCTCAGTTCGGGGGCCGCGTCTTCATCCGCCTCAGCCAACCAGTTGTCGCGTATCCAGGAATCCAACACCACATCTGTCATAGAAGCACCCCCCTTAGGTTTGCGAAACAGTGCTGCTCGCGCGCCTCCCAGCGACAACCCTTGAAAGCGCTGGCGCGGCGTTCCCCAGAGTTCACTTGCCTCCCACTTCACCCAACATAATATTGCGCATGTAGGTAGCATTCTCGCATATAGTGTATACCTTTGTCCACCGTTTTTCAGAATCAAATATAAATGCTCTTCTCCCTATCCCACTCGCTCTCTACGCGTTACAACAATCTGGCGTCCAGCGGCGCTACGTTACCTATGGACGCGCGGCGTGTGGGACACCCGCTAGGCGCGTCCCCAGGGGCCGTGTACCATACTCTCCACCCGCAGGGGACAGAGGATGCGCATATCGTTGGGGTATGCAAAAGGGTCTGTTTGTTCCTGCACGGAAAACGTCTTGCAACGACGGCGTATGCAGGGGTATAATCAACCTATCGTCAAGCTAGAATCGAAACTTAACTCAGAAGAGGCGTAATCGCAGTGGCTCACCTCTCGGCAACGCAGCATTTGCTGGATCCGGCGCATCTCCTTTGGGATGGGCGGGAGACGCTTGTGCGCGTTGTAGTACGGGTAGGGGTAGTCCTAGGATTACGCCCGCTGGCGCCGGTTCCATGAACGGAAAGTAGATAACACCATTCAACGTTTCCCGGACGCCGCGGGCTGAACCCCAATCAGCCCGCGGCGTTTTCCTTTTTAGCGCCGGCTGCTCCCCAGAGGAAGCGCCGCACCAAACAAGAAAGGAGTCTCATTATGTGCGCCGTCATACGCTTACGTCGCCACAGCCTCCTGGCTGTCCTCTCCGGCGGTCTCGTAGACCGCCCCGTACACTCCGCCGTACGGACGGAAGACCCTTGCCTTAACTCACGAGAACAACGATGGAGACGGGATACGCATAGGAGGCCGGGAGGCCATGACGCACTTCAACACGGATTTTTGGGAAGTCCCTCTGGACGCGAGCTGCCTTGATAGCATCCCGGCGGAACGCGCGATCTGGTTCGAGACACCGTCGGACCGGAAACGGCGCCACGCGCTGCAGGATTTCTTTCAAGAGGTGATGCCCGCCGTGCGGGATATCATGGAGAAGGAATTGACGGATCGTCAGCAGGAAGTGCTGCGGCTCTACTACTTTCAGGGGTACACGCAACAGGATATCGCCGCCGCGTTGAAGCTGACGCAGTCCACCGTCAGCCGTCACCTATTCGGCGCGGCGCGCAACGGACAGAAAGTGGGCGGGGCGATTCCCAAGCTGCGCAAGGCCATTGAAACACGCCCGCCTCGGGAGGTGGAAAAGGCGCTCTCCGTGCTCCAAGCCCGGTTCGCCGAAACGGCGTGACCGCAACGCGCGGCGCCATGGGCGTGGCGCTAACACACACAGCCACAAGGGTTTTCGGCGAACGCCGGGCTGGAGCTTGGATTGTCTAAAAGGAGCAGTTCAGCTCTTTGGCCGCGCGCACCTCGTCCAGCCGGCCCACCGGCATCGTGCGGGGCGCGTGCTGGAGCGGTTCGGGGTCTTTCTTGGCCTGCTCGGCTAGTTCAAGCATGACCTCGCAGAACCGGTCCATGGTTTCCTTGGATTCCGTCTCGGTGGGCTCGATCATCATGCTCTCCTTCACGGTCATGGGAAAGTAGACCGTGGGGGCGTGCATTCCATAATCCAGCAACGTCTTGGCGATATCCACCGCGCGGACCCCGTTCTTGCTTTGGGGCGCGGCGGACAACACGCACTCGTGCATGCAGCGCGATATGAACGGGTTGCCGAAGGCTTCCTTGAGGCGGGTATCGATGTAGTTGGCATGCAGCACGGCGTGATTGGACACGGAGCACAACCCTTCCGACCCTAACAGCCGGATGTAGGCGTAGGCGCGCACGGCCATCATGAAGTTTCCGAAGAACGCCGCCATGGGGCCGATGGATTTCTCCGGCATCCGCAGGCCGTAGCTGTCGCCTTCCTTGACCACTTGCGGTCCGGGCAGGAACGGCTGAAGACGTTCGCCCACGCCGACCGGACCCGAGCCGGGACCGCCCATGCCATGAGGCGTGGCGAAGGTCTTGTGCAGGTTGAAATGCATCACGTCGAAGCCCATGTCGCCGGGCCTGGAGCGCCCCATGATCGCGTTGAGATTGGCGCCGTCGTAATACAGCAGGGCGTCCACCTCATGGGCCGCGTCCGCAATCGCGCGGATGTCCTTCTCGAACAGGCCGTGGGTGTTCGGGCACGTAAGCATGATGCCCGCCACCTTATCATTCAACACCTCTCGGAACTTCTCGATGTGGATGGTGCCGTCCTTGTCCGATGGAACCTCGACCACCTTATACCCCGCGAGGGCCGCGCTTGCGGGATTGGTGCCGTGGGCGGAGTCCGGGATGATGATGGTGTCCTTATGCGTGTTGCCCTTGTCCCGGTGATAGGCGGCGATCAACAGCGTGCCTGTCAATTCTCCGTGGGCGCCCGCGATCGGCTGGAGGGTCACCTCTTTCATGCCCGCGATCTCGGCCAGAAGACCGGCCAAGTCATGCATCAGCATGAACGCCCCCTGACACGTCGGCCAATACGCCTCAGCGCTCGACAAGTGGGGGTGGAGATTCATGAAGCCCGGGTTGGACGCCACGGCCTCCGCCATTTTCGGGTTGTACTTCATCGTGCACGACCCCAATGGATAGAAGTTGGCGTCAATGCTGAAGTTCCGCTTCGAGAGGTGTGTGAAGTGCCGCACCACGTCCAGCTCGCCCACCTCGGGCAGCGCGGAAGCTTCCTTGCGCTGTAACTCCTTGGGCAGCGTGGCCTCGGGCACATCCAGGGCGTCAAGGCGAATGGCCCGGCGGCCTTTCCGGCTCTTCTCAAAGATTAGCTGCATGCTACGTCCTCCAAGGTCTGGGCAAAGGCGTCGAGTTCCTCGCGGGTGCGTTTCTCGGTCACCGCGATAAGGAGGTCGGTGGGCTCTCCGGCGCCAGCGGACGCCAGCGGCAAGCCCGCACAATACCCCCGCTCTTTCATGTCCGCCACTACTTCCTGGGCGTCGCGTGGCAGCCGGACCGCGAACTCGTTGAACGTGGGCGCATCGTTCAGGATGGAAGCAAACCCGCCAATCTTGCCTTTGAGGTACTCGGACTTCGCATGGCAATGCGTGGCCACTTCCTTGAGCCCTTCCTTGCCCAGCAGACATAGATGAATCAACGCCCGCAACGCGCACAGCGCCTCGTTGCTGCAAATGTTGGACATGGCCTTGTCCCTGCGAATGTGCTGCTCGCGGGCCTGGAGCGTCAGCACGAAGCCGCGCCGGCCTTCGCCGTCCTCGGTGGCCGCGGCCAGACGGCCCGGCATCCGGCGGATGTGTTCCTTCCGGGTCGCCAAGATCCCGAGATACGGTCCCCCAAAGTTGAGGGGGATGCCGAGGCTCTGCCCTTCCGCTATGGCGATGTCCGCGCCCATCTCGCCCGGCGTCTTGACTAGGCCAAGCGAAACCGGGTAGAACGAGAGCACGAGCAACGCCTTGGCCTCGTGGCATTTTTCGGCCAGCGCCGTGTAATCCCGGAGCGAGCCTTGGAAGGTGGGGTTCTGCGCGATGACGCACGAGGCGCCCTCGGGATCCTCGCCTTCCACGATCTCCACGTCCAGGTTGGCGGCGTGGGTTTTGAGCACCTTCAGATGGGCGGGCGCCATGCTGGGATGGCACACGATGCGGGGCTTCCTGCGCAACCGCACGGCCATCGTGGCAGCCTCGAACACCGCCGTCGCCCCGTCGTACCACGAGGCGTTGGCGTACTCCATGTCAGTCAGCCGGCAAATGGCGGACTGATACTCATAGATGCTCTGCAGCGTGCCTTGCGCGCATTCCGGCTGATACGGGGTATAGGCCGTGTAGAACTCAGCGCGGCTCGACAAGGCATCCACGGCGGCGGGGATGAA
>PUOI01000416.1 GCA_003552765.1 Candidatus Hydrogenedentota bacterium
CGATGTCGTCGGCTTCGCCAAAACGGCCAAGGGGCGTCCGCTGGATGATGCGCTCCATGCGCTCGGGATCCCGTTGCGTGGCGTTGCGGGTCATGTCGGAATCAATCCAACCCGGCGCAATCGCGTTTACCCGAATACCCTCGCCCCCGTACTCGACGGCCATGGTCCGAACTGCCCCCAGCATGGCGCTCTTGGCGGCGGAGTAGGCGAGCACATGGGGAATGCCGAACAAAGAGGCCATCGAGGCGGTATAGAGGATGACGCCATGACGGCGTTCCCGCATGCCGGGCAACACAGCGCGTGTCAAGGCGTGAGCGCCAAGCAGGTGTGTGTCAAGCACCTCGCGGAATTCGTCGACAGTGACTTCGCCTGCGGGCTTTTTGAGGTGATTGCCCGCGTTGTTAACCAGAATGGCGGGATCGCCGGCTTTCTTCTCGACGGCGCTCACGAAATCATCCGCCGCGTCCATGTCCCTCACATCAAATTCCATGGGAATGATGCGTGAGGGATTCTCGGCGGCGGTCTTCTGCAATGGCTCCCAACGCCGGCCAGTGATAGCAACCGACGCTCCCGCGCTCGCCAGCGCCAGCGCGATTGCGCGGCCGATCCCTGTGCCGCCGCCCGTCACGATTGCGGTTTCTCCATCCAGCCGAAAGTGTTGCAGGATATCCATTTCGTAACGCCTTTCCGTACGCCGCCTCAAAATGCCGCAACAAGCTTTTGAACGTGGAACCAGTTTGGAACAGGGTGGTTTACGCGCGCCTCATGCTTGCGATGAATCGCTCAAAGAGATAGCGGCTGTCATGGGGGCCTGGCGAGGCTTCGGGGTGGTATTGAACGCTGTACACGGGCAGCTCGGTGTGTTCGAGACCTTCCACGGACTGGTCGTTCAAGTTCGTGTGCGTGATGCGGGCCGTCGCCGGGTCAAGGCTCTCGGGGTCAACGGCGAAACCGTGATTCTGCACGCTGATCTCGACTTTCCCCGTGGCGTGGTTCATCACGGGCTGGTTTCCGCCCCGATGGCCGAACTTGAGCTTGTAAGTGTTCCCCCCCAGGGCGTGCGCCAGAATTTGGTGGCCCAGGCAGATGCCGAATATGGGGCGCTTGCCCACCAAGCCTCGAACCGAAGGATACACATAGGGCAAGGCGGCGGGATCGCCAGGACCGTTCGACAAGAAGATGCCGTCGGGATCAAGGGCAAGCGCGTCCTCCGCCGAGGCCGTGGCGGGCAACACGGTCACGTCGCATCCCGCCTTCTGCAGCAGCCGCAGAATGTTGTACTTGATGCCATAATCGAAGGCGGCCACACGGAACCGTTTCTCCGCGGGCGCTTCCCATTGGTAGGCTTCTGGGGTGGTCACGTCCCGGACGTAATCCGCGCCCACCATACCGGGGGATTCGATGGCCTTTTGCACGAGGCTGTCCGGATTGAGGTCCGTTGTGCTGATGACGGCTTTCTTCGCGCCTTCGGTGCGCAACAGGCGGGTGATGCGCCGCGTGTCCACGCCGTCGATGCCCACGACATTATTCTCGCGCAGGTACTCCGGCAGACTCTGTTGCGCGCGCCAGTTGCTGGGCTCCAAACAGCATTCCCCCATGACAAAGCCCTGGGCGAACGGCTTACGCGATTCCACGTCCTCCGCATTCACGCCGTAGTTGCCGATAAGGGGATAGGTCATCGTGATGATTTGGCCGGCATACGAAGGATCTGTCAGGATCTCCTGATAGCCGGTCATGCTGGTGTTGAACACCAACTCGCCAAAGGATTCTCCCTCGGCCCCGACGGACCGGCCCTGGAGCACCGTGCCGTCTTCCAACGCTAGCATTGCCTGTTTATCGCTCATAAGATACTCCGAGTTGGCCTGGTGTGATTGGTGTATGGCGCGGTCGCGCCACGGAACGCTTCAAGGCCTTCAAATTGTGGTTCGGGCCAAAGACGCCGTCACGCTTGGTAGGCTACGCGCCCATCGCATATCGTGGCCTTGACCTGACCACGCAAGGTTCGTCCGGTGAATGGGGTGTTGCGGCCCAGCGAGGCGAACACGGCGGGATCCACCGTCCATTCCGCGGCCGGATCAAAGACGGTGATGTCCGCCGGACCTCCTTCGTGCAGCCGGCCGGCGGGCAAGTTCAGAATGTCCGCCGCCCGACTCGTCATCAGGGCCAGGGCGTACTCCAGCGTGATGATGCCGGGCTCGACCAGTTCCGTGAGGACCAGCGCCAAACTTGTCTCAAGACCCACGATGCCGAATGGCGCGAGTTGGACTTCCACGTCCTTTTCGGTCACGGTGTGGGGGGCGTGGTCCGTGGCGATGCAGTCGATCGTCCCGTCGGCCAATCCTTCCTTCACCGCCTCCACGTCCGCGGCTTCGCGCAACGGCGGATTCATCTTGGCGTTGGCCCCATGCGTCATGACCGCCTCGTCGGTAAGGGTCCAATAATGCGGCGCCGTCTCGCATGTGATGGGCAGTCCAGCCGCCTTGGCCTGCCGGCAAATCGCCACGCCGCCGGCCGAGCTTACGTGCTGTATGTGAACATGGGAATTCGTGAGCGCCGCCAAACGGCAGTTGCGGTCGATGCGAATCTCCTCCATCGCCTTGGGTAACCCCGGCAAACCGAGCCGGGTGGACATGAATCCTTCGTTCATCGCGCCGCCTTCCATGAGGGAGGCATCCTCGCAATGAGCCAGATACGGAAGACCGCACATGGCCGCGTACTCCAGCACGCGGCGCAGGACCCAGGCGCTCTCGATGTCGCTGCCGTCGTCCGTAACCGCCACGGCGCCCGCCTCACGAATTTCGGCCATCTCCGTCATTTGCTTGCCAGCGCGCTCCTTGGTGGCGCACGCGCTGGGCCACACCTTGATGGGCGAACCCTCGCGCGCCCGGCGTTTCACGAAGTCCACCAGGCCAGCATTGTCGATGGCGGGATCCGTGTTGGGCATGGTCACCACCGAGGTGAACCCGCCGCGCGCCGCGGCTTGGCCTCCGGTGGCGATGGTTTCCTTCGACTCAAAGCCGGGTTCGCGAAAATGAACGTGAATGTCAACCAGACCCGGACACACCACACAGCCCGCGGCGTCGAGCCGGTCATCGCCCTCTACATTCTCGCCGATAGCCTTGACGCTGCCGTCCTCGATCAAAACATCGCCGGTCTTGGACAACCCGGAGGCGGGATCAATGACATGTCCATTGGCTATTACGAGACTCATGACAGCGCCGTCCTTCTCTTAATTACCTAAACCAATATTACCTAAACCAAGTGATAGACAGAACACGGAATACACTGAATACACGGAAATAGAACCACAGATAAACACAGATATACACAGATTTTGAAACCCCTAATGAACCCAAATAAATGAGAAGAAATAGGTAACTATATTCTGATTAATCAATTTTTATCTAAAAACAACTAGTGTTTGATTTTGTTTTTAGTGTATATGTTAGTGTTTATCTGTGTCTATCCGTGGTTCTTCTATTCCAGTCTTGTAAATCTTGTAAATCCTGTCCCAATATCTCTTAGTCCTCCGTTTTTTGCCAGCCCTTGCCGCTATTCACGAGCAAGTGCATTATGGCCATGCGCACGGCCACCCCGTTGCTTACTTGTTCCAACACCACGCTGCGGCTTCCATCGGCCACGTCACTGGCGAGTTCGATGTCGCGGTTGATGGGGCCGGGATGCATGACGATCGCGTGGGGCGGGGCGGCTTTCAAGGACTCGCGATCGACGCGGAACAGCCGGATGTATTCGCGCAATGTCGGCAACAAGGCCTTCTGCTGACGTTCGAGCTGGATGCGCAGGACATAGACCACGTCGGCTTGACTCAAGGCTTCCCGGAGATCGGTGGTAGCCTCGCACCCCATGTGTTCGATGCCCGGCGGCATCAACGTGCTAGGTCCGCAAACCACGACGCGGGCGCCCAGTTTGGTCAGTCCCCAGATGTTGCTCCGGGCCACGCGGCTGTAACTGATGTCGCCTATGATGGCCACACGGACGCCGTCCAGGCCCGCTTCGGGATCGCGCCGCGCCTTTCGGACGTGCTCCCGGATGGTGTAGGCGTCCAACAACCCTTGGGTCGGGTGTTCGTGATATCCATCGCCGGCGTTGATGATTTGCGAGGAATGCCGCTCGGCCAGCATCCGGGCCGCGCCCGCGTGCCCATGGCGAATGACGACAATATCGCTGTGCATGGCTTCGATGTTGGCCAGCGTGTCGTGAAGGGTTTCCCCCTTGGTGGAACTGGATGTGGAGGCGGACATCGCGAGGGTGTCGGCGCTAAGGCGTTTGGCCGCCAGCTCAAAGCTCGCCCTAGTGCGCGTGCTGGGTTCAAAAAACCAGTTCACCACGAGGCGGCCTTGAAGCAAGGGGACCTTCTTGATGCCGCTCTCGCGTTTGGAAATCTCGACGAATTGCGGCGCGGTGTCCAGAATCAACTCGATCTCGCGCCGGGAAAGGTCTTCCAGGCCGATGAGGTCCTTGCGGGTCCAACCCGCCGTATCCACCTCACTCATGGGATTCACTGTCCTCGTTGTTGGGCGCGGGTTCGGGCGAATCTCCTTGTTCAAGGAGCACCGAATCCGTCCCATCAACTTCCGTGAGCAAGACCGAGACGTGGTCTTGGGGATCGCTGGCGCAATAGCCGCCGCAGAAATCGGGTTGAATGGGAAGTTCCCGCGCGCCCCGGTCCACCAGGCAGGCCAGTTGAATGCGGCGCGGCCGGCCGTAATCCATGACCTCGTCCATGGCCGCGCGCGCCGTCCGGCCCGCCATGATCACGTCGTCCACCAGGATGACCGTGACGCCGGTAACGTTGAAATCAAAATGCGTCGCGCCTCCGGCTTTCGCGGCGCGGACGCCCGCCCGGACGTCGTCGCGGTACAAGCTCGTGGCCAACGTGCCTACTTTGGGCCGATACCCCGTCACGCGCTCGAGTTCCGCCGCCAGGCGATCGGCCAATGGCCGGCCCCGGCGGAGAATACCCAGCAAAACCACGCCGTCCATCGACGGATGGGCCGCGGCGATTTCGCGCGCCATGCGCCGGATGGCCTCCGCCACGGATTCCTCGTTCATGACGACAGTGGCGGGTGATTGGGAAGAGTTGGATGCGTTCATGAGTTCCCTGGCAAAAAAGTCCTTCTCACGGCCATGAGAAGGGGGCGTCTCGATATAGCTCGCCGCACTGCGGGTGTACAGGTTTAGCCGTGATTGTACTGGCGCCGGGTCAAACAGTCAAATAACGCGTGAAAACGCCGTTCTTAGGCTTGCAAGAATCGTTTCATGCGGGGATCCGGCCAAGGTTGAACATCGGGGTGGGGGCGTCTTGGGTGGCGAGATGGATCTCCGTACTCACGTGCCGCACCGCTTGCCGGGCCATCGTATAAACGAGGTCCGGGCAGTTATTCGATTCGCTAATGTGGACCAAGACGACGATATCAAGTTGATCGTGGGCCAGTTTGGCGAGAAGTGAGCAGGCGTCTTGGTTCGACATGTGTCCGTGCCAGCCGCGGATGCGCTGCTGGATCGCGGGGGGATATTTCCCGTGGCGCAGCATCTCGGGACAGTGGTTCGATTCGAGAATCAGGGCGTTGGAGCCGCGCAACTTGGTTCGCACGACCGATGAGGCATGGCCAAGATCCGCCGCTATTCCCAACTTCACGCCGTCCGCCTCCACCGTGTAGCTGACGGGATCGGCGGCGTCATGGGC
>PUOI01000273.1 GCA_003552765.1 Candidatus Hydrogenedentota bacterium
CCGGTGTTGCGGATGATTGCGGGACCGTATGCGCCACCTTCGAAGACAGGGCCTCCGTGCCGTCCGAAACTGAAACGCAAGCGGCCCGGATTCTCGAGGTAAATGTCTTCGATGATTACGTTGTCGGGGACACGGACATCGTAGCCGTAATCAAAATCCTGGTCGACCCAATGCTGGAAGACCTGCACGTCGCCTTGGTTCCGCCGCACCGTGATATCCCGCAAGACGATGGTTCCGTAGAGATCACCCGTGTCGCCGCGCGCCCCGAAAATGCCGCCCTGGCCAGTGTCCACGATGCAATTCTCGATGTGCATATTGGTTCCCGACAACCCGAACGGCCGGCGGGGCGCGAATTCCCAGGCTTGCAGGTCGGCGTCGGGCGTGCTGTCGCCGGGCACGCGCACGGACAGGCCGTTTACCGTCACGTCGCGGATGGTGTAGTTCCGGCCGTAGTGGTCCTCGATGACGTTGTAGTAGCCGCCTTGAATGGTGACGTTCTTTCCATGGCGGCCATCCAGCCCCTTGCGGGAGTTGGTCGAGATGCAGTCGTTGTACCGCACGTTCGCCACGTTGCTGTTTAGAATGTTGTAGCCGAGGTGGGCGCTGGTCGCGCCGGAGAAGTAGCCGTTGTTGAACTCAAGATTAACGGCTTCGCGTGCGTTCAAGAGACGGGACATCGTGGCTTCTGGGTCGCGCACGGATATCTCCAGTCCGTTGAAGGTCATGTTGCTGCGGTTGACCGTGACCGCGCCAGCGCTAATGCGTTTGGTCTCCCCGCCGTGGTCCCGCAGGCGCACTTCGACCCGCAGGTTGTTCACCGTCACGGGGACGTCCTTCTCCCGGTACCACGCCTGCGTTCGCACCCGCCGCCAGATGTTGATGTCGTCTTCCGTGCCGTCTTCATACTCGAATTCGTAAAGCGTGGTGGCGCTGCCTGGGTTGGGCTCCACGGGACCGATATCCACCTGGCCATAGGTGGAGTGCTCAAAGCTGGAACCTTCGCCGGAGGGCCACGTCGCCTTGAACACCTCGCCCTCGTGGGTCACGTAGTCGACCTTGTCATAGACCTCGTCCGCGCTCCAGGCATCGGCTTCCGGCGGCGGATCATAGGAGAAGGCGAACTCGGGAAAGACGTCGCCCCGGCCCGAAACCAACTGACTAATGTCGTTCTTGTCATAGTAATGGGCGCCCTTGCGCACCCGCCGCGACTTGAAGAAATCGCTCGAATAAAACCGCAGCGTCCCCCCTTCTTTTAAATCGACATGACCCTCGCCATCCGCCAGCGGGACATCCCGGTAGATGGGGATCTCCAAATCGCCTTCCTCAATTCCGTAGAAGGGTTCCATGTCGAGTTCCTGCGCGGGATGATCGGGCTCGAACACTATATGGGGGTTGCGTTTGGGGTGGTGTGTTGGCAAGAAGAGATCGTGGGAGAACTGGGTGCGATCCTCATCGATCTCCATGTCCTTCACGAAGAGACCGTGGTTTTCGACGTTGCAGCGCAACACGATGTCATCGTCGAAGACATACTCGCCCTCGGGCACGAACAAGGTCCGTCCGGTGGCGTTCGCGGCGAGATCGGCGGCTTGTTGGATGGCCGGCGCATCGTTGTGCTCGCCATCGCCCCGGGCGCCAAACCATTGCGGAAAGACGTGCACATTGTTCGGCGCGCCTTCCACCACACCGTCCCCGGCGAAGATTGGGACGATGCCCGCATCCACCTCGCCGTTTACCTCCACGCGGCTCCCCTCTTCGACCACGAGCTGGGCGCCATTCCGAAACGCCAGCGTCACGTCTTCCGGAAACACCACGTCATTGGTGACGAATCGCCCGCGAATCAAGACCACGGTGGCGGGTTCGCCGCCTATCTCTTCCAATGCTTGCTGGAAGGCCTCGGTGTCGTTGGTTTCTCCATCGCCCACGGCGCCGTAGTCCCGGAGGTCAAACGTTCCATCCGCCTCATTGCCCGCCGCTGCATGCATAACCATCAAGCCAGCGAGCAGAACCAAACACAACGCGCCCCTAACCCAATCCATGGCAAGACTCATGGTTCGTTCCCTCCTGTGCCGGTATCTGTTATTCGGCCTGTGTAGCACGCCTGCCTCCGCCAACGCAAATTCACGGGCGGCTCATGTTTCCGCGCGGGTGGGAGGTGGGTGTTAAATGGAACGGTCACACATAGCGCGCGCTGCGGTATTTTTTGGGATCGATCCCGTGCTTCTGCACACGCAGTCCCATCACCCGTTCGGTAACGCCCAAGGCCTCGGCCGCCTTGGCTTTGTTGCCCCGGCTGTTCTTCAGCGCCTCGATGATCATTTCCCGCTCGACGTTGTCCAATGTTTCATCGAGCGTCCCCTTCATGGCGGCCCCGCTGGCCTCGGCGGTCTGAAGCGTCGGCGGGAGATGGTGACCGTGCAAGACGTCGTCGTTGGTGAGCACGACGGCGCGTTCGATGCAGTTCTCGAGTTCGCGCACGTTGCCCGGCCAGTGATAGCTGGTAAGCATGTCGATGGCGGGCGTCGAGATGCGGCGCACGTCCTTTTGAAGGGATTTGCCGCACTTTTCCACGAAGTAATTGGCCAGTTCCAGGATGTCCGTGCGCCGTTCCCGCAAGGGCGGGATGTGAATGGGAAAGACATCGAGCCGGTAGTAGAGGTCCTGCCGGAACGTTTCTTCCTGCACAAGCTTCTCAAGATCGCGATTGGTGGCGGCAATAACCCGCACGTCCACGCGAATCGTGGCGGTCCCGCCAACGCGCTCGAACTCCTTTTCTTGCAACACGCGCAGGAGGTGGACCTGGACCGTTGGCGGCAGATCGCCTATCTCGTCCAAAAAGATGGTCCCCCCGTTGGCGAGTTCAAAGCGGCCCTTGCGCTGGTTGACCGCCCCCGTGAACGCCCCTTTCTCGTGGCCAAAGAGTTCGCTCTCGATAACCGTCTGCGGCAGGGCGGCGCAATTCACCTTGATGAAAGGGCGCTCGGCCCGGCGGCTGTTATAGTGAATGGCCTGCGCCACGAGTTCCTTACCCACGCCGCTCTCGCCCCGGATGAGGGCGGTCGTGTCGCTTTGACTCACGCGGGCGATGAGGTCGTAGACCTGTTGCATGGCGTTCGAGCGCCCAATGATGTTGGAGGGTTGGAATCGTGTCTTGAGCTGTTCCTGGAGCCGCGTGTTCTCGTCCAGCAGCCGCTGGCGCTCTTCCATGGCCTCCTGTCGCAACCGCACGGCCTGCGCGATCATGGAGGCGATGATGGAAAGGAGCCGTACGTCCTCATCCAGTGACACGCTTTCCTCGAAAAGCCGGTCCACGCTCAAGGCGCCGATGGTTTCGTTCCCAATCGTGATGGGGACGCAGATGAAGGAGATATTGTCCTTGCCGACCTTTTCGCGCGCGCCCGTGCGATCGAGAAACAGGGGATCGTCCGAGATTCGCGGCGCCACCATCGGCCGGCCCGTTTGCACCACCCGTCCGGTCACGCCCTCGCCTGGCTTGTACCGCCCCCGTTCGCGTTGGGAGGAGGACAACCCATGGGCCGCCTCGATGTAAAGTTCCCCGGTATCCCGGTTGTACAACGTGAGCGTGCCCCGCATCATGCCGGTGTGCTTGTTGATCGCCTTGAGCACGGCGCCAACCTCGTCCCGCAAGTCCATGCTGCGGTCCAATGTCTGACCGATTTCGAAAAGCAAGGAAAGCTCGGAAACCTCACGGCGAACGGGGGGCGTGGTTCCATCTTCAGGCATACATGGATGTTCCTTTCTGAGGAGAGCGCCAACGGTGCGGTAGGAATCACAACTACAGGATACCAAAATGTAGCAGCGATCGCAAGGCCCATTGCGCCCCAATAGCCAGGTAAGGACGCTGCTCAAAGCCCCCCTTGATTCCCCTTCCCTTTTATCCTAGACAACAAAGAGCGGGGCCGGTTGTGGTTGAGCGGGGAGGTCAGATTCCATGGGACGGCCGCCAAGAGCGGAGCATGCCGCCAGCTGGTGGAAGTCATCGCAGGCCCAAGCGTTGGGCGACATCCTCGAAATCGCTGGCCTCGGCGTAGATCCGTTCAAATTCCTTGCGCGCCTTGGATTTGTTTCCCAGGCCTTCGTACACCTGGGCGCGCAGGTAGCGGGCTTTCCGCAAAAGCTCATCGGGCCGGTCCTTCGTGCGGCGCAGGACGGTGGTAAGGGTATCTTTGGCGGCTTCGAGCAAACCGAGTTCGCGTAAGGCCCGCGCGCGGCAATACAGCAGGGCGGCGTGAACTTCGCTTTCGTTGTCAAGACTTTCCGTCAGTTTCACGATGTCTTGCCAGGTTTGTTGCGATGGGTTGGGCGTTTGGGCGAGGAATTCCGCCGTAGCCAGTCGGACAGCGAGATCGTCGTGGGCCATTTTGTGGAGCGTCTGGGCGCATTTCATGGCATCTTCCCGATGGCGGGCATCTTGGAACGCTAGGAGAAGGACCAGGAGCACACCGCGGTCATCGGGCTCAACGAACGTGGAAATGTCTTCGGTTATCCCCAATGGGAATGAGGGGGACACGCCATATTTCGTGAAGTAATCGCCCAACCGCTCTCTTTCGCGATAGACACGCGTCAACTGCTGGATTCCTTCTTCCGTCGCGCCTCGCTGCAGCGCGGTCATTCCCATGAGAAACGCCGCATCCGTTAACTCGGGGCATTGCTTCAGTTGTTGCTCTGCCTCTTCGGGGTTCTTTTCCATAAGCGCCTTGACGCCATCCACAAACGCCCGTTCGGGCTTGGGCGTGAACAGCCGCCTGAGGAAGCCTAGCGAGAGGTGTGACCCGGGGCGAGTGGCCTGTTCTTCTTGCGTATCCCCCTTGGCGCCTCTCGAAGTTACTTGTTTGGTGTAGCGTAATCCGGTTCCGGGTATTCCCAGTGTTCCGCGCGCGCCGCGGGTTCCGATGGTGGCCTTCGCCCCACGAGGGCCAAAGGACAGGGAAGCCCCCCTTTTGCTTAGGTTGAGCGATACGCCGGGCGCAATACGCTTGCGCCGAAAAAACCGAAAAGCCATGAGCGTCTCTCCTCTTTTTTATCCAATGGCGTATTCTTTTATATGCGTTCCATGCCCCATAACAGAATAAAAGGGCGTGTGTTTATCCCATATCCGGTATGATAGAGCACCATAGCAAATTGCTTCATCGGTCACAATAGACCGCAATCCTCGCTGGTATTCTCTTCCCGGCGGCTCATGAATACCGGCATTTTCGAGGCGCGTATGCGTTGCGCCCGTGTGTGTGCCGGCAAGATGCCGAAGGTATGCCCGGAGAAATGGTTTGACTGGACTGGGGATGCGAGAAAAGGGCACACTATTCACGTGACCATTTGTCCCTTTGTCCAGAAGGCGGTTCCAGCACGCGTTTAAGGAGGGAACGATCATGAAGAGCATCGTCTTTGCGTTGACAGTGGCGGGAGTGGCGTTTGCCGCGGCGGCGCATGCCGACACGGTATTCGATAGCAACTTTTCCGAAGGGCAGGTTGGCGAACATCCCCCGGCGCCCTGGAGCGTCAATCAAGAGGAGGGCCACGGAGAAATCCGGATGACCGAACACCCCGAGGCTTCGGAGGGCTTGGCGGTTCATTACCTTAAAACCGGCGATGACTGGTTTCCCCAGATGTGGACACACGAGTTCGACCTGCCGGAGGGGAACGTGTACGAGTTGTCGGCCCGGCTCAAAGCCATTCAGCCC
>PUOI01000079.1 GCA_003552765.1 Candidatus Hydrogenedentota bacterium
ACAGAATGTGGCGCGGGTTAACCTTGACGACGCGCAACGGGAATACCGCCGCATCACCCGGTTATACGAAGAGGAAGTTGTCAGCGAATCCGCCTACGACGACGCCCGGCGCGCCCTGGACTCCGCGGAGCAGATGCAGGAACGGGCGCAACTCGCCGTGGACTCCGCCGAGAAGGCTCAGCGGGCGGCCGAACTCGCCTACCAACAGCTTCGCGGCTCCATCGATGACAACGAATATCTCCGCGAAGCCTATCAGTACGAGATCGACTCCTTGGAGGCGCAGCTCACCGTTCTCAACCAGGATCGCGAACGCCTTGACATGCGCGCCCCCTTCGAGGGATACATCCTTGAAGAATACATCGACGAAGACCGTCCCATGACGGCGGGTTCGCCCGTGGTGAGGTTGGGCGACTTGCAGAGCATCGAGATTGAAGCGGAAATCTTGTCCGAGGAGGTCGGCCAGTTCGAAGAAGGCGCGGAAGTAGTGCTTAGCGGCCAAGCGCTTCGAGGCCGGGAAGCGCGGGGCGAAGTGAAGCGGATCTATCCCCACGGCTTCACCACGACCTCCGCGCTCGGCATCGAGGAGCAACGCTTCATTGTGCGCATCGCCTTCGACAACACCGAGTTGAACCTGCGCCCCGGCACGAGCCTCGACGTGGACATCGTTGCCGCCGAGGCGGATGATGTCATCGCCGTGCCCGAACGCGCCATCTTCCGCCGCGACGGGGAATGGCATCTGTTCAAGGCCGAGAACGGGCGCGCCGTGCTCACGCCCGTCACCGTGGGCCTGCGCAGCATGGAATGGGCGGAAATCCAAGAAGGTATCGACGAAGGCGACACTATCGTGGCCGACCCCGGCAACGATCTTGAGGACGGCATGGCGGTAAGGCCGGAGTGAGGACGCAAGCGCAACAGAAACGGGGATTACGGCTTGGAACGTAAGTTATTTTTGAGAGGCCCCGGCCGCAACGGACTTGGACAGGATACTGAGACGGCGCTGAAGGCGCCATGGGGAGTAGCCTGGGACAAGCGAAGCGCAGTCCCAGGTTACGGGCTATCTCAGGAGCCGGTCCTGAAGGGACCGAGGCGGGCGCCGTGTGTTTGTTCCGTCCCCTCAGGACGGATATGCGGGGGGACGTCGATCCTGGGACTGCGCTTCGCTTGTCCCAGGCTACTCGCTATCGCGCCTCTGGCGCGTGTCTGGCTTGCCATCTGTTAAGGTTTTCATCTGAAGCCGGGCCATGGTTCGCGTTCTTTGGGCGTCCGTCTCAAGTCCATGCGTGACCACGACCTACGGTTAATCTTCGCGCTGGAGCAATGGGAAAATCCCCGCATGCGGAAATCCAGAGGGCCTCGCAAGCCGTTCAGGGCTGGGAGTGGATCCCCGCTTTCGCGAGGATGACGGTTGTGGGCCGGGGGATGATGTAGCGCAAGACCCTGCTCACCGGTGGCGGGCGAGGATGAAGAAGCAGTCGCTCAGGCGGGGGGTCAAAGCGGCCGCGGTGGAGCGGAGGAGGGCCTTGAGGGGGTTGATGGGCGGGTTGTGCATGGCGTAGCGGCGGGCCACGATCTCGAAGCTCTCCCCGAGCAGACTCTCGGCTTCCTCGGCGGTGTAGAACACGCTGCAATACTCCATGGGCGCCTTATCGCGCAGGGCGTTGTATTCGTTGAACCAGCGGAAGGGATTGCGTCCCGCCAAGGCGTCAAGGCGCCGGCCGAGGGACACGGCGTTGGGCGCTTCCAGCACGAGCCATCCCCCGGGGCGCAGGACGCGCTCGATCTCGTCGAGGGCGAAGCGGGGATTGTAGAGATGTTCAATGACGGAGGCGAAGAGGACCAAGTCAAAGAACTCATTTGCGAACGGGAGTGGTTCGCGGTCAATGTCGCAGGGCTCTGTTTGAACGCCGCGCGCCCGGCCCGCCTCGACGTCTTCCCCTTGGTCCACGGCGTACAACCGCGTCACGAAGTTTTCTTGCAAGGGCCTGCCGAGACCCGCCACATCGCCGCCGCCGCCCACGTCCAGCCCGCGCTCAAGCACGTGGGAGACATGCTTCCGCAGCAACGCGATCATGGTCTTGCGCCGGGTTGCGTGAAACCGCTGGTAGTCCTCCCGCGATGCGTGCATTCCCACGAATCATGTCCCCCCTGAGACGGTTTTACGCTCGGTCATCCGCTTGACCGGGCGCATGGGTGGCCAGGGCCGTGGCCAGCACGTCCACCGCCGCCGCGCCGGCCTTGTTGAGCATTCGGGCGCACTCCCGCACCGTGCCTCCCGTGGTGACGACGTCGTCGATGAGCAGCACGGTCCGGCCTTTTACCTCGCCGCTGACCGCGAAGGCGCCCCGCACATTGTCCCGCCGTTGTTCGGGCGTCCGCAAGCGGCTCTGAACCTTGGTGGGCTTTTGCCGGGTTAGGACATGCTCCACGCGGGCATTGGGAAAGACGGGTCCCAGTTCATGCCCCAACAAGGCCGCTTGGTTGAAGCCCCGTTCGCGTTGACGGACGGGATGCAGCGGCACCGGAACCAGGATGTCGTAGCACGCCGTCTCCAGCTCGCGTTCGGCCATGTCCGCCATGAGTTCCGCCAGAGGCGCGGCGAGCCGTTGGCGGCCGCGAAACTTGAGCCAGCGAATGGCCTCGCCCACGGCCTCATCGTAATACGCCGCGCCGACGATTTGCCGGGTGTGGCGCTTGCGGGGTTTCATGGCGTGGCACGTGGCGCATGGGAAGTTCTGGATGGTCCCGAAGCCCACGGTTCCCTTATGCGGACGGCCACAGAGCGAACAGAACGGCCGGGTGATGCGGGGACTGCCCTCCCAACACGTGGGGCAAAAGTACCCGTTCTCTTCCGTGAGCAATCGCCTATCGCATCGCTTACAGAAGATGGGGAGGAGGATATTCTTGAACGTCAGCCCCCAGGACACCTCGTGTCTCCCGGCTGGTTACTCGCCAGCGTAGTCCGCCCAGATTCCCGCGATATCCGCTTCTTCATGGTCTCCCGCGAACACCACCACGCGGTAGCGCAACGTGAGCGACCCACCCTCGGGCAGCTCGGCGTAGCCATCCTCAAGCCAGTAGACGGACGTGGGGGAGAAGAAGCCGTAATCGCGTGTGAACCACGGGGCGGGATAGTCCGGGTTGTCGGGGTGTTGAAGGATAGCCAGCCCCTCCGTAACGCCATCCCGCGTTCCGTAGTACGCGGCCCAGGAAGCCCGTTCGCCGAATGTGTCCTCCTCGCCGAGGTTGCCGTCGGCATCGATCAGCGTGCCCCCTTCGTCGACAGTAAGCGCGGGCGTCATGCGGGCCGAGAACAAGGAGTGGTTGTTACGTTCCACGCGAATGTCTTCGAGGGCGGTGAGGGTGATTTCCCAATCAATGAACCGCAGGTTTTCAGCTGGCGCTGTCACGGTTATGCGCCGTTCGTCGCGGATCATGGGTTCCTCTCCTGGGACTGCCCACATGGCCTCGTCCATGAATGCCACGCGGTCTTCCGGGGCTTCCACTATCGCCGCGCCCTGGGATAGTATTTGGCCCGTCTCAAGATTGTCGAAAGGTTGCCAGAAATTGGCGTTGTTGACGTGGTCACACGCAAAAAACAGGGACGAATGGTGGGGGAAAGGTTCCGTATCCCATGTGGTAACCGATTCCCCCGATGCCGGCCCCTTCACGGGATACATGAACGGATACTTCTGGCCGTCAGCGAACCGGTATGCTGCGAAGTCCTCGCCGTCTACCGTGATAACCAGTTGATCGGCCTCGATGTAGGCCTCCACAGGCAGCGTTTCCCCGGCCGATGCCGGTCCCGCGGCCAGCGTGGCGGCAATGAGGATGGCCCCTATGGCGCACGACGCAATTGCGGTAGTTGTGTTCATGATAGAGCCTCCGTAGCGTTAAAGTCACACCTGCCAGCGGGGGCTGTCTGCGTGGCGGCCAGCGCGTGGCGCGGTGCATTTCGTTCAGGCGGAACGAGCTGTTAACCCTCAACCCCCTTCACTCGGTCTCGACAACTTGCGCCAAGTCACGCAAGTGTTCCCAGGAATAGATGCCGGTGGTGTGACCGTCGCTCCACGCGATGGAAATGGCGTAATTGCCGAGGGGCGCGACGGATTCCGCTTGAATGTCCTCGGGAATCTGGTCAATGCCCACAATGCGCTCGCCGCTGTTCTCATCCACGCACAAGGCGCACCGGCAATTCCCGCGCACGTGGCGGTTGGGCAACTGGCTTTCGCTCCCGTCGGGCCACAGGATGTGGATGTGGCCGGGCTGGGCCGAGGCCTGGGGACGCGGCAATGCGTCCGCCCGGCGCGCGCCCACCGCGCGGTGAAGGTTGTCCGCCAAGTCGTGGAAGACGGGCAGGAGGTTCTCCGGCCGGGTGAGGTCGGAGACGCCCGGTGTGATCGGGAGTTCCCCCAGGTTGGTCAATCCAAAGCGGGATTGGAGGCTTTGCGCGCTGGAGCCGAAGGGGTAATGCCGCGCCCCACATTCGGTGCAATCGAAGTAGCTCATGTTTTCGACGACCCCGAGCACGGGGACGTTGACCTTCTCAACCATAAGGATGCCCCGGCTCACGTCCACCAAGGAAAGCGCCTGCGGGGTGGTCACGATGATGGCGCCCTCCAAAGCGACCTGCTGCACCACTGTAAGTTGGATGTCGCCCGTCCCGGGGGGAAGGTCGATGATGAGATAATCGAGCGTTCCCCAGTTCACCTGACGCAGGACCTGCTGAATGTAATTGGACACAATGGGCCCGCGTAGGACGGCTGGCGCTTCGCCCAATAAGAAGCCCAGGGACATGACTTTGAGCCCATCCACTTCGACCGGAAGAAGATTCGTCCCGTCCGAGTATAGCTGGGGATGATGCAAGCCGAACAAGGTCGGAACCGACGGACCATAGACATCCGCGTCGAGCAGCCCCACCGGCAAGCCATCCTTTTGCATCCGCCGCGCCAATTGCGCCGCGACAGTGGATTTGCCCACCCCGCCCTTGCACGAAGACACGGCGATTACGGCGTCCACGCCGGGCAGGGGAGCGTTGGGTTGGTTTTCGGCTTTCTGCCTTGAGGCCTTGCTTGTAAGCTCCACCTCAACGGATTCCACGCCCTCAAGCGCTCCGACGGCCTTCTCACATTGGTGGCGGAACTCTTCCTTCACAGGGCAGGCAGGGGTGGTCAGTTCAAGCGTGAAGCGGACGCGTCCGCCTTCGATAGTGATGTTTTTAACGAAACCCAGCGACACAATATCCTTCCCCAGATCGGGATCGATAATGTGCCGCATGCTGTCTAACACTTGTTGCTCGGTGACCATGAGAAATCCTTACGAGTTTTCGGGGTTGACGGCTACAAGACATCGCTGGCGGGGACCCGATCCGGAAGCTCGACGGCCTCGTCGCCAATGATCTGGGATAACCATAATAACACTTGTTGGATGGCTTGGGCGGACGTGGCGAGCAGATCGGTTCCGTGGGCCGTGCCCCGGTACTCCCGGATTTCGGCTTGGCCCGGCGCGATTCGTTTGAGTTCTTGCGCCGACGTAGCTGAGTAGGAATCTACACGGGAGGTTACAAAAAGGGAGGGCCGGTTTCCGTATTCCGTTAGGGCTTCCTCCGCATCGATGCCTTGGTACTCGAGTCCGGGCGACACGAGCACGAGGGCGTGGAAGTCCCAATCCTCCATCGCGTAAC
>PUOI01000558.1 GCA_003552765.1 Candidatus Hydrogenedentota bacterium
CAAAGTCAACGGGAAAACAGTGGGTAAAGTAGATGCGCGCCATGCAGTGTGGCCTATTGCCGCGATCCCCAAAGTGTCTTGGGTGGCGCCTATTGGGGATAAAGGGAGCGCACCGTAACCTGTAGCAAGGGAAGGAGTGTAACGATGGTACAGCAAAGAAAGAACCTGTGGACAAAGGGGTTGATTGCGCTTGCCGCCATATGCGTGGCGGGGGTTGCGCAAGCTCAGCCGCCAGGGTATTGGCTGGAGTTTAGCGAGGGCGCTCACGTCGAGATTGATACGGGCGGGATTAGCCTGCCAGTTACCCTCGAATTCTGGGCGCAGCCTACGTCGGATGACATCATCAGCCCCGTGGGCGGTCACGCGGATCATTCCGAGCTTCACTTTTATCGCCACAGCGACGGTCACTTCTACACGTTTCAAACCAGCGTGGATGATGACCGCGACCAAATCGCTGGGGACCCCGTGGCTACCGGGGAATGGCACCATGTCGCGCTCGTGATGACCGAAGATGGCAGAGGCTTGTATGTGAATGGCGAATTGGAAGCTGAAGACGATATGGAGGTGTTACCGCCCCGCTTTGTGACCATTGGCGCCCGGGAAGACGTCGGTTACCCCTGGGATGGGGGCATCAACGAGGTCCGCGTCTGGGAGACCGCCCGCTCGCAAGAAGAAATTGAAGGGAACATGAATAGGTTACTCTCGGGGGATGAGGATGGGTTAATCCACTACTGGCCCATGAACGAGGGCTCAGGAAGTGACATCGAGGACATCGTTGGAGGCGTTACGGGCTCGTTCGTCGATAATCCGGGGTGGCAAGGCGAATCCCCGTTTGTTGAGGTCTCCCCAGCCACTTCCCCGTTGATGGCGCCGGGAGAGTCTGGTGAGTTGGGACCTGTGCTCATTCACGAGGACTTCGAGGAAGGGGCCACATACCAGTGGTACTTCGAAGGCGAGGAACTCGAGGAGCAGACAGACCATGGCTTATTTATCGATGACGCCACCACGGATCAAGCGGGCACGTACACTGTCGTGGTGAGCCATCCCGATTTCTCGTACCCCATAGCGCAGTACGATATCGCACTGCGCGTATTTGAAGCCCAGGCCCCAGCAGCCGGCGTCCTGGGGCTCGGCGCGCTGGCCGGCGCATTGGCCCTGCTCGGCGGCGGACGGCGGATGCGAAGGTAACAGATTTCCCTGGTATAGCCAGAAGCATCCAAATAGCAACGCCCGGTTTCCTGACGAAAGGCAGCCGGGCGTTGTTTCTCCGTCTTCGGCCCAATCCGATTTCTGCATGCCATCGCCTATCCGATTTCACTATATCGATGCATAGTATTAACTCTATGATGTAGCGGGTTGACATACTCAATAGCGTATATGTTAGTGTGTTTACCGTTGTTAAGTACACGGTGCCCGCCATGTAGGAGACGGTTCGCGGCGGGAACGGGTGACCACCATTGGGGTGGTTGGAATGTACGGAACATAAGGGAAGAAGGAGTAGAACAATGTTAGAGAGAGCGAAGATGCTTCAGGCGATTGCTGTGGGGCTATGTATGGTCCTTGGTGGCGCGGCTGGGGCGCAAGTCCATGTGGTTCCCGGCGGAGCTGGCGACGAGGACGGCTCGGACTGGGACAACGCGTTCGCCAGCCTTCAAGACGCCGTGGACGCCGCAGCGGACAATGGCGGGGAAGTTTGGGTTGCGGAAGGCACGTACGAGTTGTCCGATCCCGTGTCTTGGCCGGGAGGCGTGGAAGGCTACGGCGGCTTTGAAATCGGCGGCGATTTTGATGATCGCGACCCTTGGGCCAACCCGTCCGTGCTTGACGGGTCAGACGTAGGGGACGCGGGGGACCTCTCCGAACACGCGGACGGGGCCGTGATCTTCTTCGGCGACGAAGGCAGCACCGGAAATCGGATCGACGGATTCAGGATCGAAAACGCGGATAGCAACCGGGGCGCTGTGCTGGTGGCTGCGGAAGACGACGTTGAAGATGTAGAGGCCACGGTCGCTCAGTGCCATTTGGTGGATAACCAATCGGAGATGGGGGCCGCGATAACGGCCGACAGTACGTCGACTTTGCACGTCGAGGATTGCATTTTCGAAGGCAACCAGGCGGACAATTTGGGCGGGGCGATTCTCTACCGCTTCGAGACTGCGGGGAGCATCACCAACAGTATCTTCTTCAACAACACATCGGGCGACGATCATGGCGCCGGCAGCGCGATTTTTGCCGACGTCTCCGGTATCCCGGTTGAGTACTCGACGTTCGCGGGCAATGTGGTTGACGGGGACGACGGATACGTGATCAGAAATGCTTTCGAGGTTTCAGACAGCATCATCTTTGGCAACGATCCTAACGACGTGGAGGAGCCAGACGAGATCACGAATTCAATTCACGAAACGGATATCGATGAGGATCCCCTCTTTATGGATGCCGATGCCGGCAACTTCCGTCTGCAGCCGGACTCTCCCGCCATTGGCGCCGCCGATGACGATGGGAACCTGGGCGCGCGGGACTTGCCGGGCACGGGCGATCCCATCGATGCGGCGCCTGATCCGCGCGTTTTTGTCGCCCCAGACGATTCCACGGAGCTTGGCCCCGTGTTGGTTCATGAGGATTTCGAGGAAGAGGCCTCGTTCCAGTGGTACTTGAACGGGGAAGAACTCGAGGACGAGACGGGCGATGGCATGTTCATCGACGACGCCACCGAAGACCATGCCGGTACCTACACTGTGGTAGTGAGCCATCCCGACTTCGAGGATCCCCTAGCGGAGTTTGATATCGAAGTTCGCGTGGAAGAAGTCCAGGCGCCAGCCGCCGGCTTGGTGGGCTTGGCGGCCGCGGGCGGCGCGATTGCGTTGGCGGGCTTGGCCCGCATGCGGCGCAAGCGCCGGTAAACAGCGGCTCACCCCTAACGCCGAGCATTCAGGCCGCATTTCCCGAACGCTCGCGACGGTAACACATTAAACAACGCCCGGTTTCCCTGCCGCAGGGAGACCGGGCGCTTTTCGTTGTCTTCTCCCTCAAATGCGGTCCGCCGGGACGGCTTTGCAGAGTAAGAGCGATGCGGTTTTGTATAATTTCCTTGACACTGATACGGCGATATGCTAATCTCCTATCCATGGCTCGTTACCATTACTTCCATGCGGAGGACCAGAGATGCGTGCGAACGTCGTGTTGGCTATTCTTGTGCTGGCCGGTATGCTGGCGGGATGTGGGCAGGGACAGGAAGTGGAGGTTCAGGTGGACCCCGCCGTCCGTGAACAACAGCAACTCCCGCCCGAGGCCGAGCAGATGTGGCGGGAGCAGCAGGAAGAGATGATGCGGTAGGCAGCGTTATTCGGCGTTCAGCAGCGGTTCCAACAAGGCGATCAACGCGTCTTGGGTTTCCGGCGGTTCGCCCAAGCTTTCCCAGATGGGTCCGAGCGTTTCATGGCTGGGAACGCGCCCTTGCAGCCGCTCCACGGACTCCGCCAACGCGCTGCTGGCCTCGCTGCTCTCGTTGCCCCGTACGCCGTTTTCCTCGGGCAGGTTGCGAAACGCATCCGCGTCCGGCAGCGTCCAGGCCACGTTGTCCACCGCTTGAAAGTTGGTCAATGGCCGGGCCACGGAATAGTCGTACGGCCTGTTCACGGCCGCGATGTTGCCTTCCACGCGAATGTGATCGAGCATGTCCCACTGGTTGTAATTGAACACGGACACGCCGCCGCTCTCGCACCCCAGCACGAGGTTGTGAATCGCCGTGGCCGGACCGGCCCCCATGATGATGCCAGGGTTCTGTCGCGACCCAATGACGATGTTCCGCTCAATGCGGCTTCCGTCCTCTGGTTCGCCCTCCTCCACGCCGTACACCATGATGCCGGGACCCAAGGCGCCCGTGATGTAGTTTTCGCGGATGACGCCGGCGCGGACGTTGAGCTTGAGCTGAATGGCGTAACCCACGGTGTTGGGCGCGGGTTCGATTTGGGAACCGTCGATGACGTTCCGTTCGAATTCAAACCCGGTAATGTCGAGTTCACCTTGGTGCTGGCCAATGTAATAGGGCGTCCGCCGCGCGCCGATCGAGGTGCACCCCCGGATGCGCAACCCATGCACGTCCCCCGAGTTGGCGGACAGATCGCCGCTGCCGCAGTCCCGGAACACACAGTTCTCGATGGTGATATCGTTGGCCTCATCGACGCGGATGGCGTACGCGTGAGGCGCGTGGAATCCCAAATCCCGAATGACCAGGTGGCTGCCCCGGATGCGCCAGAGGTTGTGTCCGCGTTCCATCACGCGCAGCTCCGGGGGATTGCCGTCCTCATCCAAAACGCCCCGGATGGTGATTGGCGCATCTTCCGTTCCAGAGATGGTCAACACGGTGTGGCCTTCGTGCTCACCGGGCAGAAACACCAATTCATCGCCTGGCTCAAGTTCATCCAGCAGCGGCCGGTAGTCCTCCCCCGGCTCCACTTCAATGACATTGCCCGCCGTAGCGCTCCCCACGAGGCAAACGGTCAGCGCCAATAGACCACACGCCAAGCCTGAACACCTGTACGGTTTCGGATTCATTCGTCTTGCCCTCCGTAGAGTTCCCAACGCATTGCTATCGTACGTATATGCTATCGGAATACGAGGTTGTGTGCAAGACGCCCGGCCAGGGTTTGAATAGGACTCTGTCCGCCTTCAAATTGTGGACAATGCGGCGTTGCGCCCCCCGATTGACTGCGGTTGGAATCCGCAAGGAACGCTGCAGCCTTGCATCCATGCGTGGGTGAACATCTAAAACGACCCCAGCGGGGTCACAGATGGTAGCCTGGGGTTGAAGCGCGCGCAGCGCGCGATACCCCAGGATCGCAAGCCCCGTCCAACGACCCTTTAGGGGTCGCAGCAGTTGGGTGCACAAAAGTTCTGCGACCCCTAAAGGGGTCGGTATTGGGTGTATCTGTTTCCGGGGGTATCACCCGCATGCTATCGCACGCGGTTTCAACCCCCGGCTACCTGCTGTCATCCCTACGGGATGGATTTGATTTGTGACAGCATGTCTGGCTACGTCAGACGCAATCGGGCGATCCATAAGCTTGGGGCTGAAGCGGTACTACTACTCTGTCCGCCTTCAAATTGTGTTCCTGGCGGTGATGTAGCACGGGCTTCCAGCCCTTGATTCATGGCCTGGAAGGCCATGCCACCTCCTGGCGCGTTCACTTCGGCTGTCAACAAGTTTAGGCTTGGCGCGGCTTAGTGTCAGCCCTCGGATTGCAAGTGAGGTGGCGCGGGCGCAAATCCCCCTGCTCCCCCTTCGAAGGGGGAATAACTTCGGGCCGTTGCCTTCCAAGCGGCCCCTTTTTACCGGCGAGACGCCGGCGCTACAATTCCCCCTTTGAAGGGGGCAGGCCCGAAAGGGCCGGGGGATGTATACATACTGCACACCGCCTTATCCGATGGTACGGGGACATGATTGTTCGGGATGATGCCAAGCGGCAACACTGCCGTTCAGCCCCGGCCTTTGCCCTGGCTCCATTGCACAATCGCTTCGACGAGGTGCGGAATGTCGTGTTGGGCGGGTTCGATGGCGACGTGGAAGCCGCATTCCCGGGCGGTGGCGGAGGTGATGGGACCAATCGAGGCGGCGGCGGCGTGCTGCTGGATGCGCTTGGTTCGTTCTTCGCCAAGCAA
>PUOI01000442.1 GCA_003552765.1 Candidatus Hydrogenedentota bacterium
ACCGCGGAAGAACTTGAGGGGCCGGTTGAGGCGCGCGTGACCGGGGAGGATGGTGAAGCCATTCTCGCGTGGCATGAGGTAGGCCAGGCGGCGGAAGGCGTATGGGAGGGCACGCTTACGGGAATTCCCGCAGGCGGGCCGTATACCGTTCAGTTCCGCCTGGATGGTCATGAGGCCCAGGCGGAGCACGTGCTCGCTGGGGAGCTGTGGCTCCTCGGGGGGCAATCCAACATGCAGGGCGTGGGTAACATGGAAAACGTGGCTCAACCCCATCCACAAGTCCACGTCTTCGCGATGAACGACGCTTGGCGGGTGGCGGAAGAACCCTTGCACCGGCGGGGAGAGTCCGTGGATCCCGTTCATAATCCCAACGCGGCCGAGGGGCTCGAGATTGATGTGACGGATTGGACAAAAGGCGCCGGCCTCGGCCTACCGTTCGCTAAGGCCCGCTTCGAGAGCACAGACCGGCCGGTGGGACTCATCCCTTGCGCCCACGGCGGCACCTCCATGGACCAGTGGAACCCCGCGCGGCGCGATGAAGGCGGGGAGTCGCTGTACGGCGCCATGTACCGGCGGTTTCAGGCCGCTGGCGGCGCTGTCACAGGCGTGCTGTGGTATCAAGGAGAGTCGGATCGCGGCGCGGCTGACGCCTACGAGGACAAATTCCGTGATTTCATCGCTACGCTCCGGGACGACTTCGGCGACCCCGCCTTGCCATTCTATTATGTGCAGATCGGTGGTTACGCCACCACGGGTGATAGCGCAGGCTGGGACATCGTCCAAAATGCGCAAACAAACATTGAGAAGACCGTGCCCGGCGTGGCCATGACGCCCAGCATTGATCTCGCCTTGGATGACCCCATCCACATCGGCACGGAGGGGCTCAAGACCTTGGGCGTGCGGTTGGCGGACATCGCGGCGCGCATGGATGCGGGACAGCAGCCGCCGGAAGCGTCGGGACCCCGCCTGGCGGGGGTGGAGCGCCGGGGTAGCCCATTCGGCTCTTACCTTGAAGTTCGCCTTGAGGGCGTTGCCGACGGACTCCAGGCTCCCGGCGGCGTGCGAGGTTTCAGTTTGAGTGACGGCGATGACGAACCGCTTCAGCCGGTTTACAGACAAGTCATCGTGGAAACCGATGAGGGCGAGGTGATTCAGCTCTGGACAAATCAATTGCCCGATGATCTTAACCTGTGGTACGGCCGGGGCCTTTTCCCGGATTGCACGGTAACGGATGGCGCCGGGCGGGCGCTTCCCGTTTTCGGCCCTGTGCCCGTGCCGTGACACTGGCGCTCATGAGGCGCGCCCCGGTATCCCTCAGTGCCGGACATGAAAATTAAGCGCCGGCGTCAACCCAGGGTCGACGCCGGCGCGAACTACAGCCATGTATGCGGGAAGGAGAAAGGGAACCGCCTCAGGTTGTTTCGAGTAGAGGCTCCACGGCTTCCTCCAGGTCGGCCAATGTGATTTCTTCATCCCATTGGATTACGACTTCTCCTTCTTGATCGAAGACCACGGTCACGGGAAGCGCGCCGCGAAACGTGATGTCCAACGCTTCCGCCACGTCGGGCGGTTGAATGCCCTCCATCACATACACGTGGAAAGGAATGTCCTCTCCCGTCATGTACGGCAGCACCGCTGTGTCAATGGTTCGCGGAGCGTCGGCGGTGACGCTAATGAAGGTCACGTCATCGCCTGCATATTCCTCGTAAAACTCCACGAAATAGGGCATTTCATTGAGACACGGTGGACACCACGTGGCCCAGAAATTGACCACCGTCACCGTTCCTTGGGCGTCTTCCACAACCCGGGCCAGCGCGTCGATGTCGACCAAGGTTACGCGTTCGTCTGCGTCCATGGGCTCATCGCCGTCCCCGGATTCGACCAAACCAGTATCGCCTTCCAGGTCCAGCGCCTGTTCCTCGCCGTCATCTTCCGGGGGCGCTTCCGCAGGCTCGCATCCCAGAAACATGGCTCCGCAAAGGAACAGCAGCAAGGTGACTCCTGCAGCGGATCCCAACAGGGGGACCCGCCGCTCAACGCGTGATTTCGCCTTCATAACCACCTTTCAGCTCTAATCACGCCCGGTGGACAGACGAGCCAGAATCCCGAAGCGACGCCGAGTCTTCTTCCTCATCATCTTCGTCGTTGTCTTCGTCTTCTTCGGGCTCTTCGATGTCCTCTGGAGGCGCGACCTCCACATCGTCCTCGATCTCCATCTCACATCCCATCATGGCCGTGGCCATAAGGAACAGGAGCAGGGTCATCCAAAGCGCCGGACTCACTGTAGGCGCCGGCAGCGCGACAGAGCGTGTTTGTTTTTGCATTAGTTTCCTTCTCCTTACCGTTTATTTGGTTGGCTCGGTTAGTACCGCCGCTGACCGTTTCACGGTTAGCGGTTAATGGTGCAACCCCACGCATCGACTTCGGCTACTTCGACTTCATCACCAGCCAAGAGTTGCGCCAAGGCCTCGGCCACATAGTTCGTTTCGCCGGCTTCGTTCGGAACGTCCCGATCGTCGAAGGCGCCGTGATACTTCAGCACCATCATGTTATCGGGATCACGGTTGTCCACAATGTACACCTCCGGCGTGCGCGTGGCGCCCACTTGGTCGGCGTATTCATGCCCTACGTCGCGCAGGATGGGGAAGTTCAGCTCCATCTCCTCCGCATACTCAAGGATGCGCTCCGTCGGCATGTCGTCATGGGGGTTGATGCCGTAGAACACGACTTCCTCGTGCTCTTCAAACGCCTCGACAAGCGCATTGAATTGCGGGTCCGATCCGACGATCCATGGACAGTGGTTACACCGGAAAGTCAGAACCACCAACTGTTCTTCCAGCTCTGAAAGGGTGACTTCCTCGTCTTCGGTTCCGACAACCTTCAAGGTGACGTCAGGCATCTGCCCGCCGATCTCCACCTCACCCAATTCATCGGCCACAGCGGCCCCGCTCAGTGTGAACGCCAAGGCCAATGTCCCCGCGATCCAGCTCAACTTGCTCATTCCGTGCCGTTTGCGCATTGTGTATCTCCTTTTCGTTGCTGTGCGGCCCCGCCCCATGCGCGGGCCGCGTCCCAAGACTTGAAACTCATACATCCGCTCTATTGTTCCACGGGAGCTGTATAGTTCAGTCCCCCTGGTAGAACCGCAACCTACGTAAACCAAACTCTTGCCGCCCATATTCCCCCGTCGCGCTCAATGGGCTTCATCCCGCCTCAATTCGCAAAGGGGTCATACCCAAAACGCTGTATGCGGGCGTTTTCCTGGCGGTACTTGACGGTGCACCCAAACGCCTCCACTTCGGGCCGCTCAATTTCTTCGCCCGCCAGGAGCGCGTCCAAGGCTTCCGTCATGTGAAACGGATCCTCGACTTCGTCCACGGGATAGACGTTCCGCGCTTCTTCGTCCACAGGCCCTATGTACTCCACGCGGCGTTGTCCCTCATCGTCCGCCGGACCCAGCAGAAAGACGGTGTCGGTCCTTCTTACCCCATATTCATAGGCGATTTGCTGGGTCTCGTCGTATAGATAGGGAAAACGGAAAGGCTGCGCCACGTCGCCCGCCGCGCGCTCAATCATCTCCTCGAAACCATCATCAGCGACCTCATCCACAGGATTCGGATTGATGAGCAAGAACTGCACATTGTGGTCCTCATGGTATTGTTCGTGCAACTCCACCAACGGGTCGATATTCCAAATCGATACCGGACAATGATTGGTGGTGAAGACAACCGCTATCACATCTTTGTCCTGGTACTGGCTCAACGTGTGGTAGCGCATATCCACGCCGAACAACTTAAACTCCGGCGCCACGTCTCCCACTTCGATCTTTGTGACCTCAAGGCCCTCAACGACCTCGGTTCGCGCATGGCTCGCCGCCGCAACGAGTGAGAATGCGCACATTACAATGATGCATTTCGCCATAGTATGCATATTTCCCTCCCGGTTCTTCTCTGTGTTGTCTCCTAGTGGGAATTAATAATCCTCCCACGCCTACAATGGTTCCACGAGCGCTGCATGCCTATCCCATGCCGCCGCGCCACAACCGCGTTTGCCACACTACATAAAGAAGCGCCGCCCAGCCTTTACCCCTGCGTAACAGGGGCCTGTAAGGCGAGCGGCGCTCGGGGGGCAAACGGATTTTCTTGATGGTGTGGCCAAGAACAGGGGCAACACCACGCCGGGCGCGCAAAGGCTGGTTTTTCCCATCTTCGCGCTCCGGTGATCACGCTCCCTAAAGCAAACCGGGCATACGGCCGTTTATGCAGTTGGAGTTCCTGTCCGGCCATCGTTCTCCTCCGCAAGAGACATGGACTGGAAGGCAGCCGTGAACCGCCGGGTTAGCCGCATGGCGGCCATGGCGCCTTCAACTCTGTGCGTAATCAACGGACGCGTTCAGGGGCAGGTTGACACCTCAATCGCGTTGGCGCCCCAGCCTGTAATACAACACGGGCGCTGATGGGGAGGCCCTGGGGCAGCGGGCGGTCAGTCTTGTATGCCTTAGGCGGCCTTCAAGGTGCAAAACACCTCTTCTCCGTATTGTATGGCGGCGGCGTAGATGCCGGCGAGATCGGTCTCCGCGATACCTGCCTGCGAAGCGAGCCGTTGAACCTCGGCCCAGTCCCCTTTTTCGTGGGTCAGGATCAGCTCAAGAACCGCTTGAAGCGGGTTGACTTCGCCACACAACGCCTCCCGTAAATCCGCGGCTACGGGCAATTCGGCGGCCATTTCTCTAATGGGGCGTCCAAGCACGGCGTCTAGAAGGGAGAACATGCCGAGGAGGAACAAGTCTCCAGCCCGGTCCGAGAGCTTGCCCCGCTTGGCGATGAGTTCGGCGCACCGCGCCCGAATAAGCGCGAGACGCAATAGCTCTTCCGGACGATCCCCCGCCAACTCACCCAAGGTCATCATTGTGGCCCACTTGCGGATTTGCTGTTCCCCCAGATAAGCCAATGCATGTTGGAGCGAACGGATTTCTTGCCTCAGGGCAAACACGGCTGAATTCGTATATTTCAATAGTTTAAGGGACAGCGAGACGTCGCTCTGTATAAGCTCGGCGAGGTTGTCATAACTCATCTCGGGCGAGTTGACTTCCTTTAGCAAGCGCAGATAGTGGTGTTTATGAGGCGGCAACTCCTTGCGGCTGACGATGACAGGCTTGCTAAAGAAGAAGCCTTGAAACAGCGAACACCCAGCTTTCTTGCTCTGCTCAAATTCGCGCTGGGTCTCGACTTTCTCGGCCAAGAGTACGGTTCCCGTCCCATGCAGCCGTCTAGCCAAGGCCGCCACCTCTGCGGGGGACGACTGCAGGAGATCCACTTTGATGATGTGCGCCAATTCCATTAGGGGCCTATACTTGGGAGCAAAAACGAAATCGTCAAGGGCGAGCTTATATCCGGTGGCGGCGAGGCGGCGGCAAGCGTCAATGACCGCCTCGCTCGGCTCGATGGTTTCCAGCAACTCAATGACAACACTGTGTTTTGGTAAGAGATCGGCGGCGCCGTTCAGAAGAAGGCGTTCGGTGATGTTGATGAACGCCTTGCCTCCGCCAATCAAGGACTCAATCCCAAAGAGAAGGAAGCTGTCCGCGATTAACTGTGAGGTGGCGGTATCCCCGTCCGTAGCCTGAAAGACGTTTTCCATACTCGAACGAAACAG
>PUOI01000220.1 GCA_003552765.1 Candidatus Hydrogenedentota bacterium
CCACATGTTAACGCGGGATAACCCCGAGATCAACCATTTTCTGGATGCGCGTCCGGATCAGTTGCCAACCATCATCTACGGCCCTCAAGGGACGCGGACATGGATGATTGACAGCGCTCCCCGCTGCTTCATTGGCGTCACGGAGAACCCGGAGTGGCTGACCATGGCGCTTCGCACGTTGAAGGCGCAATGGCAGATGGCCAATACGCGGCTTGCCGTCATCACCGGCGACGAGGATCGCGAGGAAACCTTGGAGCCGTTGGGCGCCGTGCTTCACTACATGCCTCTGGATTGGCTGCGGGATGCCATGGACGAGGCGAGAGGTTCGGAAGAGGCCGAGGAGATCGCGGCGCGCGTCATGGAAAATGCGGACGAGATCGTCGAGCCCACGGACGACGAGATCCTCAGGGCGGCCGAGAACTACGTCGCAAACCGGCGCTTGATGGAGGAGACCGGTGTCCACGCCGTGACGACGAACTGTTTGGGTCTTGTCCGGGAGGATACATCCCTCGTGCAATGCTTGGCGTTCTGTCTGTTGCTTGACGAAGGCACGTGCGGCGGGTGCGAGGCGGATGTCTATCCGTCCCTTACATTGCAATTGAGCAGTTATCTACTGGGCAAGCCGGGGTTCATGGCGAATCCCACCCTTCACACGGCGACGAACGAGTACGGGGGATTCCACTGTCAAGTGCCTACCCGGATGGACGGCTTCGATGAGCCCCCGCACACTTACAAAATCCGGCCACACCACGAAACCCAAGACGGAGTCACGCTGCAAATCGATTTTCGGGAGGATCAACCCGCCACCCTGTGGCGTTTTGTCTCCGAGGAAACGCTGGGGGTCGACACAGCCACGATCAACCGCAGCATGCGCCCCGACCATCACGAGGATGGCATCGGTGGGTGTCAGAACGGCTACACGTTGGCCGTGGACGGAGTCGAGGACGTGCGAAATGTCAACATCTACTCGCACCCTGTTCTCACCTATGGTCATCACCGGGATGCGATCCGCGCCTGGTGCGAGGTCGCTGGAATTGAAATGGACGGGTTACTGTAAACGGCGCCGCTCTTTGAGGGCGGTAGTCAAACACGGGCGTTCGCGCCTACTACGGCGTCAAGCCCAAACGTGTTGACCGCCGAAGTGAACGCGCTAAGGGGCAGCATGCTCTTCCAGGCCATGAATCATGGGCTGGAAGCCCGTGCCGCCTCGCCGTCAAGATATAGAAGCTACCCAGAATTCAGGAGCGGACCGAAAAAGGGGGAAACGAAGTCTTTTACTCCAAGCAAGACCAAGTTGTCCGCCGTTGGCTTGTAAGCCGCGGGCGGCCCATTCATCTCCATGCGCCATGCGCGAGGGCGATTCGCCATGGAATCCTATGATCTGACCGTTATCATTCCCACGGCCAGTTCGGGAGGCTTACTTCCAATGGCGCTGGCCCATCTGGAGGTGCAGACGTATCCCGCCGCATGTTTCGAGGTGCTGGTGACGGATTACGGCAATTCCGAGGAAGTGGTGTCGCTTATCCAGCGCTATATCTCGGGCGCTCCGATTCGCGTTCGATATCTGCGCTCGCCCGGACGGCATTTCGCCGAAGCCGCCAATACCGCGATCGAACAGGCAGAGGGCCATTGGGTGTTGTTCCTGGACGAGGAATTGCTCGCGGGGCCGCGCTTGGTGGAAGAACACATCACCACGCAGCAACTGCACAAGGGAAAGGCCGCCATAACGGGGACCGTGGACATCCATCCGCAGGTGGCCCCGTATACCTTGACGAAGTGGGGCATGTGGCGGGAGGGCATCTCCCCTCGCGCAGCGGACGAACCGCCATCCCCATCCGAGTCGCCTCCTGTTCACTATCTGGATTGGCGAACCGAGAACTTGAGTCTTCCCAAGGAATGGCTTGATAAGGTGGGGGGCTTCTCCGAAAGCGATCGCGTACTAGCGGGAGTGGCTGATTTGTCACTGGCCGCGCGCTTGCACGACGCGGGCCTGGAGGGGTTCGCTGCGCCGCAGGCCATGGCCTACGCCTGGCGCGCGACCAATCTGGAACGGGAGCGCCAGCGCATTTACGCGCGGGGATACGGTTTGTACTTGTTGGACCAGCAACGCTCCGCCGAGCAATTGAGCGGCCGGCTGTTGCCGCACAACTGGTGGTTGCGCTGCAAGGTCCTGGGACCGTTCATGGCGTTTTGCCGATGGTTATGCGTAACGGTAAGCCCGAACACGCGGCTCTTTGCATTGCTTTCCCGCCATGTCCTTCAATACGAACTCGCGCGCGGTTTTTGCGATAGCGCGTCGGGCCGGCCTCCCCGTCACGCGATGTGATTGCGCCTGTCCCAAAGGCAGCGGCGGCGGAGTGAACCACCCCGCCGCCGCGATGTGTTGCTTTCCGGCTTAATGCATATGGTTTACTGGAGTTCCCAGCCTTCGCGGTACTCGTTCTGAACGAACTCGTTGGCGGCATCGTAGTTGGTCACGCGCATGTTTTGCGCATCCCATTCCAGCCGTTCCTGCGCGCGAATGGCGAGGTTGCCCAACAGCACCATCTCCGTGAAGGGACCGGAGTAGTCAAAGTTCGACATGGCTGCGGGACCGCCCTTGCACGCCTCAATCCATTCGGCGTGATGCCCAGGCGACCGCGCGATGCGCTCCTCAGGCCATTCGAAGTCTTCCATTTCTTCGTCGGGGAGAAGGCGCGGATTGCCGCCATACTCACCGCACGTAAGGACGCCTTCATCGCCAACGAATATCGTGCCGTTGCTATTGTCATCGCCGAGTTCTTGGTCCTCGGGCACGCCTTCGGGCCGGGGCGGCATCTCGCCGCCGTCATACCAGAAGACCTCCACGGGATCCATGCCGCGGCGGGCCGGGAAATGGTACCGGACCACGGAACTGTCCGGACCGGCCACATCCGTCATGCCCTCTTGACGGACGAGTTCGACTTCATCGGGGAAGCCCAGGTGAAGGGCCCAGTAGGCCGGGTCCATGATGTGGCAGGCCATGTCGCCCAGTGCGCCGCAGCCGAAGTCCCACCAGCCGCGCCAATCAAATGGCAGATACGACTCATGGTAGGGCCGGTACGAACGTGGCCCAAGCCAAAGATCCCAATCCAACGTGTCGGGCACTTCCATCTCTTCTTCGGGGGCTTCCATGCCTTGGGGCCACACCGGGCGATTGGTCCAGATGTGCGCCGTGTGCACTTGGCCAATGCGGCCATCCCAAATGGTCTCGCAGACGCGGCGAACTCCATCGCCGGCGTGCCCCTGGTTGCCCATCTGCGTGGCCACGTTGTGGTAGCGGGCGGCTTCCGTCAGAATGCGCGCTTCCTCGACGCTGTGCGTCAGGGGTTTCTCCACGTACACGTGTTTGCCCAACTGAATGCACGCCAGCGCCGGATTGGCGTGGGTGTGATCGGGCGTCGTGATGAGCACGGCGTCGATCTCGTTGGCCATCTCGTCCAGCATCACGCGGTAATCCGCGTACCGGGGCGCGTCCGGCCATTCCTGGAAGGCTTGGCCAGCGCGCTGCTCGTCCACGTCACACAGAGCGACGATGTTCTCGCTTCGGCAATTGTTCAGGTTGGACATGCCTTGTCCGCCCGAGCCGATCGCGGCGATGTTGAGCCGGTCGTTCGCGCTCTGCGCGCCAATCCGCGGCGCCAGCGCCAAGCCCGCGGTTGCCGCGGCGGAACTCGCCAGGAATGACCGTCTTGTCATGCCTTTATGTCTCATGATGGTTCCTTTCGTTGAAGTTACGCTCCATCTCTGATGAGGAGCTACACCCTATTGAAGTTCCCAGCCTTCGCGGTACTCATAGCGAACGTACTCGTTGGCTGCTTCATTGTTGGTTACGCGCATATTCTCCGCATCCCACTCCAGGCGATCTCCGGCCCGGATGGCCAAGTTGCCCAGCAGCACCATCTCCGTGAACGGACCGGCGTAATCGAAGTTCGACATGGCCGCTGGGCCGCCTTTACACGCCTGGAGCCATTCGTTGTAATGGCCGGGCGAACTGGGAATGCGGGGTTCCGGCAATTCGAAGTCTTCCATCTCCGCTGCTGGGAGAAGACGGACGTTCTCGGCATGGGTGCCGAAGGTCAGTATGCCGTCCTCGCCAATCAACAACGAACCCTCCGCGCCTTGGCCGAGTTCTTCATCCTCGGGCACGCCTTCGGGCCGTGGGGGCAACTCGCCGCCATCGTACCAGAACACTTCGATGGCGTCCATCCCGCGCCGGGCCGGGAAGTGATACCGGACGACCGAGCTGTCCGGACCGGCCGCATCCGTCATGCCCTCTTGCCGGACAAGTTCCACTTCGTCCGGGAAGCCGAGGTGGAGCGCCATATAGGCATGGTTCATATTGTGGCATCCCATGTCGCCCAAGGCGCCGCAACCGAAGTCCCACCAGCCGCGCCAATCGAATGGCAGATACGACTCGTGGTAGGGGCGGTACGAACGCGGCCCGAGCCAGAGATCCCAATCCAATGTGTCGGGTACTTCCATCTCTTCCTCGGGAGCCTCCATGCCTTGGGGCCACACGGGCCGGTTGCTCCAGATGTGCGCGGTATGCACTTGACCCAGATGCCCGCCCCAGACCATCTCGCAGACTTGCCGAATGCCGCTGCCGGCTGTGCCTTGGTTGCCCATCTGCGTGGCGACATTGTGGTAGCGAGCCGCCTCGGTCAGAATGCGCGCTTCCTCGACGCTGTGCGTCAAGGGCTTCTCTACATATACGTGCTTCCCCATCTGGATGCACGCCAACGCGGGGTTGACGTGGGTGTGGTCCGGTGTGGAAATGATGACGGCGTCGATCTCGTTGGCCATCTCATCCAGCATCTGGCGGTAATCCGTGTACCGCGCGGCGTCGGGGAACTCATCGAAAGCGTGCGCCGCCCGCGCTTCATCCACGTCGCAGAGCGCAACGATGTTCTCGCTCCGGCAGTTGTCAATGTTCGCCATGCCGCGCCCGCCTGCGCCAATCGCGGCGATGTTGAGCCGGTCGTTCGCGCTCTGGGCCCCAATCCGCGGGGCCAGCGCCAAGCCCGCGGTTGCCGCGGCGGAACTCGCCAGGAATGACCGTCTTGTCATGCCTTTGTGTCTCATGATGGTTCCTTTCGTTGAAGTTGCGCTCCCTTTTTTGCTGAGGAGCTACACCCTATTGCAGTTCCCAGCCTTCGCGGTACTCATAGCGAACGTACTCGTTGGCTGCTTCGTTGTTGGTTACGCGCATATTCTTCGCATCCCACTCCAGGCGATCTCCGGCCCGGATGGCCAAGTTGCCCAGCAGCACCATCTCCGTGAAGGGACCCGAGTAGTCGAAGTTCGACATAGCCGCCGGGCCGCCTTTACACGCCTGGAGCCATTCACTGGTATGGCCGGGCGAACTGGGAATGCGGGGTTCCGGCAATTCGAAGTCTTCCATCTCCGCCGCTGGCAGAAGCCGGACATCCTCGGCATGGGGGCCGAAGGTCAGTATGCCGTCCTCGCCAATCAGCAACGAACCTTCCGCGCCTTGCCCGAGTTCTTCATCCTCGGGCACGCCTTCGGGCCGTGGGGGCAACTCGCCGCCATCGTACCAGAACACTTCGATGGCGTCCATCCCGCGCCGGGCCGGGAAGTGATACCGGACC
>PUOI01000264.1 GCA_003552765.1 Candidatus Hydrogenedentota bacterium
CACCTCCATGGTAAGGAGGGGGTCACCAGTTCGAGTCTGGTCGTGGGCTCCATTTTCTCTTTCCAAACGGTCTTAAGGTGGGGCGGGGCCGTTGCATCTGTCCTGCAAAAGCCGCGTGATAACGAGTATGGAGGGGTGACCCGCATGGCGAAGCAGAAATTTGAACGCAAGAAGCCGCACGTCAACATCGGCACGGTTGGTCACGTGGACCATGGGAAGACAACGTTGACGAGCGCGATCACGAAGGCGCTTGCCGAGACGGGCGGCGCGACGTGGATGGAGTTCGACAGTATTGACAAGGCTCCGGAGGAGAAGGAGCGCGGGAGTACGATCTCGATTGCGCACGTGGAGTACGAGACGGAGAACCGTCACTACGCGCACGTGGACTGTCCGGGTCACGCCGACTATATCAAGAACATGATCACGGGCGCGGCGCAGATGGATGGTTCGATTTTGGTGGTAGCGGCCGAGGATGGTCCGATGGCGCAGACGCGCGAGCACATTTTGCTGGCGCGCCAGGTGAACGTGCCGGCGATCGTGGTGTTTTTGAACAAGGTCGACAAGGTGGACGATCCCGAGTTGCTGGACTTGGTGGAGCTGGAGCTTCGCGAGCTGTTGACGCGCTACGAGTTTCCTGGCGATGATATTCCGATTGTCCGGGGTTCGGCGTTGGCGGCCATGGAGGACCGGGATCCCGAGATTGGCCACGACGCGGTGTTGAAGCTGATGCAGGAGGTGGATGCCTACATTCCGGAGCCCGAGCGCGACCTGGACAAGCCGTTCTTGATGCCGATTGAGGACGTGTTCACGATCACGGGCCGCGGCACGGTGGTGACGGGCGCGATTCAGCAGGGCAAGATCCACGTCCAGGACAAGGTTCAGCTTGTGGGCATGACGGAGAAGCCCATCGACACCACGGTGACGGGCGTGGAGATGTTCCGCAAGATGATGGACGAGGGCCAGGCCGGCGACAACGTGGGGCTTTTGCTTCGCGGCATCGACCGGGAACAGGTCGAGCGGGGCATGGTGGTGGCCGCGCCGCGCAGTATCACGCCGCACACCAAGTTCGAGGGCGAGGTCTACGTGCTGAAGAAGGAAGAGGGCGGCCGGCATACGCCGTTCTTCAACGGCTACCGTCCCCAGTTCTACTTCCGCACCACGGACGTGACGGGCACCTTGCATCTGCCCGACGGGGTTGAGATGGTGATGCCCGGCGACAACGTAACCATCACGGGCGAATTGATCACCTCCATCGCCATGGACGAGAACCTGCGCTTCGCCATCCGCGAAGGCGGCCGGACCGTGGGCGCGGGTGTGGTGACCAAGATTATCGAGTAAGCGGAGACTGGACAAACCATGCGCGAAAATGTCATACTGCAATGCACGGAGTGTAAGCGGCGCAACTATACGGCCACGCGCGACAAGCGCAAGAAGCCCAATCGCCTGGAGCTGAAGAAGTACTGCCGTTTCGACCGTAAACACACGGTTCACCGGGAGACAAAGTGAAGCGGGCTCCGTGTTTCTTTTTGCAGGACTGTAGCTCAATCGGCTAGAGCAGCGGCCTCCAAAGCCGAAGGTTGGGGGTTCGAGTCCCTCCAGTCCTGCCATTCTTTACTTTTTCCCTAAGAGGTTCGTATGGCCAAGCAAGCGAGCGCCGTTCAGGCGAAAACCGGATTTATTGATCGAATCCGGCAGTTCTTTTCCGAAGTCCAGCACGAAATGACCAAGGTGACGTGGCCGCCTTGGGAAGAATTGAAACACTCGACGGCTATCGTGCTGTTCATGCTGGTGCTGTTCGCCTCCATCATCTTCGCGATGGATAACGTATTCAGCACCATCGTGATGTTTGTCCTGCGGCTGGGCTAGGGGGTTGATACTGGTGGCCGAAGAATATACGCCGGACGAAGAGGCCGGCGCGCCGGAACACGGCGGTGGCAGCCCCGTCGAAGACGGCGAGCCGGAGGAGCAGGAGACGGAACAGCCCATGCTGGCGCCGGATCCGGATGATGGCGTCCGGCGGCGGTGGTACGCCTTGCACGCCTACTCGGGCCAGGAAGGCTCGGTGAAGAAGAACCTGCTGGCCAACGCCGAGCAGGCGGGCCTCACCCATTTGGTTACCGATGTCTTCGTGCCGATGGAAGAAGTGGCCGAGATCAAGTCGGGCGAGAAGAAGGTGTCGAAGCGGAAGTTCTTTCCGGGATACGTCCTCGTTCGATTGCCAGAGCATCCGGAGCAAAACCCCGACCTCTGGCACCTCGTGAAGAATACGTCGGGCGTGAGCGGCTTCATTGGCGCCCGTACCGCCCCTGTTCCCCTTGAGGACAGCGAGGTCGAGGCCATTGTTGAGGAGATTCGCGGCGAGCGGGAGCGGCCGCGTCCCAAGGTGGCGTTCGAGCAGGGCGAACGCGTCAAGATCATCGACGGACCGTTCGCCAATTTCATGGGCAATATCGATACAGTCAACGAAGAGCGCGGCAAGCTCAAGGTTATGGTTGAAATCTTCGAGCGCCTGACCAGTGTGGAAGTGGAATTCTGGCAGGTCGAGAAGATGTAGCCACGCGCGATTCCCGCGATTGGGGAGCCAAGGGCCGGGCAGCCGCACGCCGGCTCTCTTGAGTTTTCCGGCCTCGGCCAAGGGCAGCCGCGCTAGCGGGCGAGGGACGCCTCATCGCCATTCCTCCCGGCCGGTAATTCCCTAAACCGCGCCAAGCGGTCCGGCGGCCCCGTATGCGGTTGACCCGCCGTCAGTAGAATGTCAGCAAAAACACGGAGCACCACCCATGGCAAAAGCTAAGAGTAAGAACGTAAAGGCGCAGATCAAGCTGCAATGCCCGGCGGGCCAAGCGAATCCGGCCCCGCCCGTGGGGCCCGCGCTGGGCCAGCATGGCGTCAACATCATGGACTTCTGCAAACAGTTCAATGAACATACCAAGGACAAAGAGGGCCTGATCATTCCCGTGGTCATCACGGTGTTTGAAGACCGCAGTTTCACCTTCATCACGAAGAGTCCGCCGGCGGCGGTCTTGCTGAAACGGGCGGCGAAACTGGCCACGGCTTCGGGCGAGCCGAATAAAACGAAGGTCGGCGCTGTTTCAAAAGCACAGGTCAAGGAAATCGCCGAGATGAAGATGGAAGACCTGACCGCGGCCGACACCGAGGCGGCCATGCGCATGGTCGAGGGCACCGCCCGCAGCATGGGTATCGCGATTAAAGACTAAGGGAAGGGACGGGCCGCACCGTCCCGTAATGTGTGGGAGGACCGCGCGGCGGTCCGCTTGACCACATGGAGGATTACTTGATGCCAAAACAGGGCAAGCGCATGCGCGCGCTTTACGAGAAGGTGGGCGATCGTAAGACCTATTCGCTCCCGGAAGCATGCCAGTTCGTGAAGGAGTGCGCCACCGCGAAGTTTGATGAAACCATTGAAATGGCGTTCTTTCTCGGCGTGGATCCGCGGCACGCCGAGCAAATGGTCCGCGGCGCCGTCTCCCTGCCTCACGGCACCGGCAAGGCCGTGACCGTGGCTGTGTTCTGTAAGCAGGACGCGCAACGGCAGGCGGCCGAAGAGGCGGGCGCGGATTTCGTGGGAGCCGATGACCTCGTCGAGAAGATCCAGGGGGGATGGACGGACTTCGACACGGCGGTGGCCGCCCCCGACATGATGGGACAAGTCGGACGCCTGGGCAAGATCCTGGGACCCAAAGGCCTGATGCCCAGTCCGAAAGCGGGTACGGTCACGCCGGATGTGGGAACGGCGGTAACCGATATCAAGAAGGGCAAGATCGATTACCGCGTGGATAAGAACGCGAACATCCATGTTCCCATTGGCAAGGCCTCGTTCACTCCCGAGCAAATCCAGGAGAATGCCGCCGCCGTGATCGACTCGGTGTTGAAGGCGCGGCCTTCCGCCGCCAAGGGGACGTACGTCAAGGTCTGCGCCATGAGCAGCAGCATGGGCCCAGGCTTCAAACTGGATGCGTCCACCCTGGCCTCGGCCTCCCGGTAAACCGGTAAGCGCGACGCAATCCTGCCTTTCGCGCACAACTCCCATAAGGAGAAACAATATGATCATCGACAAGGAAGATGTGCTGTTCACATCGGAATCTGTTACGGAAGGGCATCCGGATAAAGTTGCGGACCAGGTGTCGGACGCGATTCTCGATGCGCTGTTGGAACAAGATCCAGACAGCCGCGTGGCCTGCGAAACCATGGTCTCGACGGGGATGGCCATCATTTCCGGTGAAATCACCTCAAAGGCCAACGTAGACTTCACGGACATCGTGCGCGATACGGTCTGTGACATCGGATATACCGGCGGCGACTCCGGCTACGACGGCAAGACCATCGCCGTGTTGCTCGCGCTCGACAAGCAATCGCCCGATATTTCCATGGGCGTGACCGCCAGCGGCGACAAAGAGCAGGGCGCCGGCGACCAAGGCATGATGTTCGGCTACGCCACGAACGAGACCACCGAATTGATGCCTATGCCGATTATTCTGGCGCATAAGCTCGGCCTGCAGTTGAGCAAGCTCCGCAAGAACGGCGAACTGCCTTGGCTCCAGCCCGACGGCAAGTCGCAGGTGACCATTGAGTACGCCAAGGGCAAGGCGGTCCGCGTGGAAACCGTGGTGATCTCCAATCAGCATTCGCCCGATATTTCGCAGGATGATATCAAGAAACAAGTCATCGAGAAGGTCGTGCGGCCCGTGGTGCCGAGCGAACTCATTGACGACAAGACCAAGTATTTCGTTAACCCGACCGGCCGCTTCGTTGTGGGCGGTCCCGTGGGCGACTGCGGCCTGACCGGCCGGAAGATCATCGTCGACACCTATGGCGGCATGGGCCGGCATGGGGGCGGCGCCTTCAGCGGCAAGGACCCCTCCAAGGTGGACCGATCCGCCGCCTACATGGGCCGCTACATGGCCAAGAACGTGGTGGCCGCGGGTCTCGCGGACCGTTGCGAGGTCCAGCTCGCCTACGCCATCGGCGTGGCCCAGCCCGTCTCCATCAACGTCGACACCTTTGGCACCAACAAGATCGACGAGGAAAAGATCTCCAAGATCCTCATGGACCACTTCGATTGCCGTCCCGCGACCATCGTCGAGACGCTGCAACTCAAACGGCCCATGTACCGCAAGACGGCGGCCTACGGCCACTTCGGCCGGACGGACATCCCGCTTCGCTGGGAAGACACCGATCAGGCTGACGAACTGCGCAAGAAGGCCGGACTGTAGAATCTCTCTCCTGCTCCCATCCTCCGTTCAACGCGGCGGGGACTGCCTCACACCGGGGCGGTCCCCGCCGTCATATTCGTCCCCATTTCCTGTCCCGTGGCGGCGCGCTAACGCGCCTTCCGCGCCGCATACGTTGCGGTTGAAAAGGGGGAACGATTCGTAGCGCCGGCATCTTGCCGCCTTGTTGGCCCCCCCTCGACCGATAGCGTATGAGGCGCTGAAAGCGCTTGAGAAAGTAGCCTGGGGCAAGCGAAGCGCAGCCCCAGGGTGGCTATCGCGCCTCCGGCGCGTCTTTCTCCCACCACTCGACGTCAAGCGCCTTTTATCTGAGCTGTTCCCACGATCCATGCA
>PUOI01000016.1 GCA_003552765.1 Candidatus Hydrogenedentota bacterium
CTCCCGCCCCCTTCTGCGGGTAAGTGGATTTGACTCGGCGCCGAGAGCTGTTTACTATCCGATGGGTATGAGCGAACGTGCGCTCGAAGGCGATTAACACCAAACTAGTGAGAAGGAGACTCTGTGCAATGAAATCTATGCGTTGCGCCGCAATCTTGGTTGTGGCCGCCGTGGGTCTGGCCGGCCCAGCGGTTGGCGAGAATCTGTTGCCAAACCCCACCTTTGAAGCTGACGCGAACGGTCAGCCGGAGGGCTGGGAAACGGTAACGTGGACCGGTGAGGCCGAGTTCGAGTACGCCGATACCGGCTACAGCGCCGATCGTTCGGTGAGCATTTCATCGGAGACGGGAGCAGACGCCTCATGGTCGGCGACGATTCCCATCGAAACGCCGGGAACCTACCGGCTAAGTGGGCGCATCCGGACCGAAGGGTTGGACCCCGGCAGCGGCGAAGGCGCCCTGATGAATGTGCACGGCATTGGAAATGCCGTCACCGGGTCAGTGACAGGGGATAGCGACTGGACCGAAGTGAGCGTTCAATTTGGCGCCGAGGCCACGGATGAACTCCAAGTCAACTGTCTGTTCGGCGGTTGGGGTGAGTCCACGGGCCAGGCATGGTTCGACGATGTGGAGTTGACATTGGTCGAGTATACGAACCTCGAACCCGTGGTTCATGTGGATGCCGAAGATGTAGGCGAGCCCATCAGCGAATATATCTATAGCCAGTTCATCGAACACCTGGGCCGGTGCATTTACGGCGGCATTTGGGCGGAGATGCTGGAGGACCGCAAGTTCTTCTACTTCTTGGATGATAACAGCTCGCCGTGGGAGGTCACCGGCGGCTATTCGCCCGTATCGATAAATTCTTTTGCGGGCGAACACACGCCCATGATCCGGCTGACGGATGGTCCGCGCCGGGGGATCTCGCAAGACGGAATCACGCTTGAGGAAGGCCGCGCCTACGAAGCCTACGTCTGGGTTGCGGGCAACACGGGCGGCGCGCCCATCGAAGTCAACGTCATGTGGGGCGATGGAGACGATGACCAAGAAGGCGTCCTTATTGAAGAGCTGAGCCGCGAGTTCGAGAAGACCTCCTTCACCTTTACCGCTGGGGAAGACACCGAGGATGGCGCCATCGAAATCATGTCGGATGGACTCGGGCACTTCAGCGTAGGCGCCGTCTCGCTGATGCCGGCCGACAACGTCGATGGCATGCGCGCCGACACCCTGGAACTGCTCAAAGAGCTGGACGCGCCCATGTACCGGTGGCCTGGCGGAAACTTCGTGAGCGGCTACGACTGGCGCGACGGAATCGGCCCCCGCGACCAACGGCCGCCCCGCCGCAATCCCGCGTGGCAAGGGATTGAGTCCAACGACTTTGGGCTTGATGAATTCGTCGCGTTCTGCCGCGAAGTAGGCGCCGAACCCCATGTCGTGGTCAATACCGGCGGCGGCGACTTGGAGATGGCCCTGCAGCAGATCGAGTATAGCAATGGGCCCGCCGACTCGCCGATGGGCCAACAACGCGCCGCCAATGGGCACGAAGAGCCCTATGACATCCGGTGGTGGGGCGTGGGCAACGAGATGTTCGGCGATTGGCAGGTTGGCTACATCCCGATCGATGACTATACCGAACGCCACAACATGTTCGCGGACGCCATGCGCGAGGCGGAGCCCGATGCCTTGCTTACCGCCAGCGGCGAGACGGGGTATTGGACGGAAGCGCTGATGCGTGAAAGCGCGGATTACATGGACTACATCGGAGAACATTTCTACGCGTGGGATGACATCCCCGATGTGACGTCTCATATGCGCCAAATCCCTAATGCGGTTAGAGGCAAAGCCGAGGCGCACCGGCAATACCGCGAAGAGATTGAAGGGCTGGCCGAAAAGGACATCCCCATCGCAATGACGGAGTGGAACTACTGGTACGGCCCCCATATCTACGGGGAACTCGGCACCCAGTACTACCAAAAGGACGCCCTGGGCATCGCCGCCGGCATTCACGAAATGGCCCGGCAAAGCGATATCATCCACGTCGCGAACTACGCGCAGACCGTGAACGTCATCGGGGCGATCAAGACGTCGGACACCGACGCGACCATGGACACCACGGGCGTTATCCTCACCATGTACCGCCGCTATTTTGGCGAAACGCCGCTGGCGGTGGATATTGAAGAACCGTTTGACGCCATGGCCGCATGGTCCGAGGACGGCTCCATCCTCACCGTGGGGATCGTGAATCCCACCGGGAACGCCTACGAGATCCCCCTCGAAGCCAATGGGATCGCGTTCACCGGCGAGGCCGAGGGCTGGACGGCCGCCCATGACGATCCCATGGCGCACAACGTCCCCGGCGAACCCCAACAAGTGAACATGGAGTCCATCGGTTCGTTCAATGTGGAGAACGGACTGCCCGTGGCGCCATACAGCGCAACCGTGTTCCACATCGATGTCGAATGACGGTTCCAACGAGCGCAAGCGGCTCGTTTGCGCCGGTAGTGCAAGAATCAACCGCCGCGCCATGATGCGCGGTGTGGTGATGGGTGGAGCTTTGACGGCTGGCGTGGCGGGGGCGCCAGCCGTCAGCGCCGCCTCGAACGAAGCCAACGGCGCGGCCCTCAACGTGAAGGAGCACGGCGCGCGGGGGGATGGGGAGACCCACGAAGCCGATCGCCTGCAAGAGCTGTTGAACGGCTTGGCGGAACAGGGCGGGGGAATCGCCGTGTTTCCGCCGGGCCGTTACATTCTCGAGAAGACCTTGCTAATTCCATCGGGGGTTCACGTCATCGGTCATGGGATCTCCACGGTTTTCGAGGGGTACCGGCCGGATGGCGTGGACGGGTACGCGCTCATCGCCAACGATGGCATCGTGACCGCGGAAGGCTACGATGGGGCGAGCGATTTCTCGCTACGGGACGTGGCCCTCGACTCACCCCGCACCAACGGCATCGTGCTGGTCCACGCCCGCAACGGCTACTTCGCCAACATCCATGGGCTGGACGCGTATCACCACCACTTCGACATCGCGGGCTCGAAAAACATCGTGGTGGAGAACGTCTTTCTCACGGGCCGCAGCGGGACCGCGCCCTTCCAGATCGACGGCAGCCCGTTCTACAACAACACGTGGGATGGCGAGACGAATGTGCAACCCATCCAAGACGGTACGCCGAACGACGGCATTTTTCTGTCAAACTCCGTGATACACCCCGCCAACCGCCCCAATCATGGCATCCACTTCCACAGAGACCACGGGCAACACATCTTCATTGACAACGTGTTGATAGAACACCTCGAGAACGGCATTTTTCGGGATGGGAACACCCATCGGAAAGACGTTTTCATCAACAACGTGGTCATCAAAGACGTCACCAACCGCGGCGTCAATTTCCGGCCCACCGATACGCCGGACGAGCGCGTCAGCATGACCAATATCATCCTCGAGGACGTGTCGGGACCTGGCCTGATGGAATACCACGGGTGCCGCGACCTGACCCTGCGGAACATCAAGGCCCAAGCGGACCCCGAGGCCGGTTCCGAGCGGATCGTCTTGGAAGACGTGGCGTTGGCGGCGGTGGATGGCGCCCATGTCAACGGGGCCGGCGCCGGCAGCGCGATCTGGCTCCAGAACTGCCGGAACGTTGCCATCTCCACCCTCACCGCCCAGCACGTGTCGCGTTCCCTGCGGCTGGAAGACTGCGCCAACATCCGCTACAGTGGGATTGCGGAATTGGACGAAGACGGGGAGCCTCACGAGGTCACCATTGAAGGAGAGGAATGCCTTGCGCCGTGGAATCACAGTGGTTGATGTGGCGGCCTGTGGTCTTTAATCTGTTGGGAAAAACAATAAAGAACGTGCTAGGCTTAGGGCTGATTATGCTGGCGGCAGGCGGACGTCGAAAGGAGATCGTTATGGATGGCGGCAAGCAGCGCGGAAAGAAAGGTATCCGCGGGGCGGATGGAAAGATGGACCGGAGGGCGTTTCTGACGGCCGTGGGCGCGGGGGCGGCGGCGTGCGCCCTGCCCGGCGCCGTGAAGGCCAGTGAGGGGGAAAGGCCCAACTTCGTGTTCATCTTTGCGGATGATCAGGATTACGAGGCCTTGCGGGCCTTGGGCAACGATGAAGTTTTGACGCCCAATCTCGACCGCCTTGTGCGCGGGGGGACCACGTTCACCCATGCTTATAACATGGGGTCCTGGAGCGGGGCGGTGTGCATTCCTGCGCGAACCATGCTGATGACCGGCCTGACGGTGTGGAATGCCCACGAAGCGCATCAAGGCGATCTGGATGAAGCCTTTGTCGAGCAAGGGCGCTTCTGGCCGCAGCTCCTGGAGCAGGCGGGGTACGAGACGTACATGACGGGTAAATGGCACGTGAGCGCGGACGCGCACGCCGCCTTTAACTACGTGACCAACGTCCGGCCGGGCATGCCCAACGTCTTTCCCAACAACGTGCCCGAAGGGTACGACCGGCCCGTGGAGGGCGAGGAGGATCCCTGGAGTCCTTGGGACAGGGACTTCGGCGGGTACTGGGAAGGCGAGACGCATTGGAGCGTGGTGCTGGCCGAGGACGCCGAGGGCTTTCTCGAACAGGCCGGGGAGCGGGACGCGCCGTTCTTCATGTACCTCGCCTTCAACGCTCCGCATGATCCGCGTCAATCGCCTCAGGAGTACGTGGAGAAGTACCCCTTGGACGATGTGGATACGCCGGAGAATTTCAAGCCTGAGTATCCCTACAACGAAGAGATCGGCTCGGGCCGCGGCCTGCGCGACGAACGCCTCGCGCCGTTTCCCCGCACCGAGTACGCCGTGCAAGTGCACCGGCAAGAGTACTACGCGATCATCACCCACATGGACACGCAGATCGGGCGGATATTGGATGCGCTCGAAGCAACGGGCAAGGCGGACAATACCTACGTGATCTTCACGGCCGATCACGGGCTGGCAGTGGGTCAGCATGGGCTCATGGGCAAGCAGAACATGTATGATCACAGCGTCCGCGTGCCTTTTGTGATTACCGGGCCGGACATCCCGGAGGATCACCGCATCGAGGCCCCCATTTACCTGCAGGACGCCTTGCCGTCCACGCTGGAACTCGCGGGCGAAGCGATTCCCGAGCAAGTGGACTTCGCCAGCTTCGTTCCGGTCATCCGGGGCGAGGCCGAGGCCACCCACGAAGCCATCTACGGAGGCTACATCGAGCAACAGCGCATGGTTACGCACAATGGCAAGAAACTGCTGCTGTATCCCGAGGCGGGCGTGGCGCGGCTCTATGATCTGGAGGAGGATCCCCTTGAGCTGAACGACCTCGCGGATGATCCAGAATCGGAACCCGTCATGCGGGAACTGTTCGCGGTCTTGCAAGACTTGCAGACGAAGTTCAACGATGACCTGGACCTCACGGAGACCTTCCCGGAGTTGCAATAAGGAAGTTTGGCAGTTTGTCTCCGCTTGGCCTTCAAGCGGTGGCATATAGCTTGGGTGGGTTTGAACAGAAATTGGGGGAAGCACATGATGGCTAATAGGAGAAGCAGTTCGTGGGTGAGCTTGGGCGTTCTGTTGTGCATAGGCGCTCTGGCCTTCGC
>PUOI01000129.1 GCA_003552765.1 Candidatus Hydrogenedentota bacterium
GGTCGTCGGGGTGGATGGCGAGATGCACGCCGGCTTCTTCCGCGACGGGAACCACTTTCTCCAGAAAATACGCCAGGTTATCCCACATCTGGCTGCGGCTGATTTGCCGGTAGGCGTTCAAGAGCGCGTCCAGCTCCTCGGGACCGTACGCCTTCGCCCATCCCGGCAGGTCCTTCGATCCCTTGCTAAGATCGATTTCGCTTAGGTTTTCGTAGCTAAAGCTGAGCGCGTGCGAGCCGTCCTTGAACGGATGCTTTAAGTTGGTGCGTGTCCAGTCGAACACTGGCATGAAGTTGTAGCAGAGCAGCGGGATGCCAACCTCGCCCATGTTCGACACGGACTGGCAATACGCGTCGATCTTTGCGTCGCGATCCGGCTGGCCGAGCTTGATGGAGTCGTGAATGGGGATACTCTCAATGACTTCCAGGGACAGTTTGGCGTCCTCGACTTCCCCTTTCAACTCCGCCAGCGCATCCCTAGGCCAAACCTCCCCCACGGGAATGTCATAGAGCGCGCTGACCACACCGTCCATGCCGGGCACTTGCCGGATATGTTCCAAGCGCACGGGATCGTCCGCGCCAAACCAACGCATCGTCATGTACATGAGTACACTATTCTCCTTCGTAACAAAACAGGATCATATGCCCCCCACGCAAACGAATTCCGGCGCGTGTGGAACGGCGTGAAGAGAGCCCCCGTACACTTGCTTTGCCGACGGGAGGGAGTGGCCCAGCCAGGTTGCGGGACTAGCTGCCTACGTAAGCGTCGATGCTTTCACGCAGCGTCTTGAGGATCCAGGCGCGTTTGGCGTCATCGGATTCCAGCAAGGTCGCGCGGAACCCTTCGTGCTTGCAGTGGAACCCAGACAAGGGCACCACCACGATGCCCGTGCTCCCCATGAGGTAATAGACGAAGCGCTTGTCCGGCGGCACGTTATGCACAAGGTTCTCGATGCGTTCGCGGACGCGGGGATTCTCGATGGGCAGGCTTTGCTTGTTGTTAAGCACGCCTTCCTTGAACATCACCGTGAGATAGAAGGCCCCTGAAGGCTTGTTCACGATGACCGCGTCGCAGCCCTCGAATGCGTCCGCCGCCTCCTGCGCCCGGGCGGCGAAGGTTTCCTCGCGGGTGTCCAAGTGGTCCTTGTAGCGGGGATCGCCCATCACCAGCGGGATGGACATCTGCGGCAGCGTGGTGGAGGACACCTCGAGCCGTTTCGCCGCGAGCAGGCTGTTGGCGTAGGTGGCAAAGTTCGCGTCCTTGTCCCGGTTGAGCACCTCGATCCAGCCGCAGCGCGAGCCCGGCCATGGGTATTCCTTGCTGATGCCCCGCATGGCCAAGGCGGGCACGTCGCCAATCCACTCGCTCATGTGCATGCGCGGGTTGCCGTTATATACGATGTGGGCGTAGATCTCGTCGGCTATCATGAAGAGATGGTTTTCACGGGCGATGGCGGCAATCTCTTCGAGGATCTCGCGCGGATAGACAGCCCCCGTCGGATTGTCCGGCGAAAGCAGCAGGATGCCCGCGATGCTGTCGTTGTAACGGACCTTGTTCCGGATGTCCTCGACGTCGGGCATCCAGTTGTTGTAGGGGTCCAGGTTGTACGTGACGTGGTTGTAGCCGGAATGGGCCGCCTCGGCCGAGCTGTGCGTGCTATACGCGGGCGAGGGTCCCAGTACGCGGGCCTCGCGCCGCAGAAAGCCGTACACCTTCGCCACGGCGTCGCCCAAGCCGTTGAAAAACATGATGTCGTTGGGCGTAATCCGCACGCCGCCAGGGCGAACGTTGACTTGCTCCGCCAAGAACTCGCGGGTTGCCTCGACACCGGCCGTGTCGCAATAGCCCCAAGAGGAGGGATCTTCCACGAGTTCGCGCACGATCTCGCGTATCCATGCCGGCGGATTTTCGCCTTTTTCGACCGGGTCGCCGATATTCTCCCACGTGATTTCCTGGCCGATTGAACGGATCTCGCGGGCCGTGGCGACAATCTCGCGGATTTCGTAACTAAGATTGCCCGCCCCAACGTGTACGATATTTCGTCTCATGGTTCCCTCTGGGGTTGCGGAGGTTTTGTGCGCGACCGCCATTATACTACATGTTCCTGTGTCTGTTTCTTAGTATCGTGTTTTTTGTGTAACCTAGCCGGTGAATACGAGTGGAGGCCGGAACCGGCTTCCTGCTTGCGGAGGCAAGGCCATTGCCGCCCGCCACGCAGCGGCGAGGAAATTATCGGTGGGTATGCCCCTATGATAGGAATTTGGCTGGCCAAATTCAATATTTCACCGGGAAATCCTTCCCAAGCTCGCGAATTCGGGCCTATCCAATCTTTTCTTGTGACGCGGCTTCGTGGCATTGAAGCCCGATATTCGCTATACTCCCGCCGGTCTGAATCGCCGCCGGCGCAACGCGGCCTTGGAAAAAGGAAATACGCATCATGCTTGATGTCCTTCAGCTTGAATTCATGCGCAACGCCATTTACGCGGGCCTCTTGGCGAGCGTGGTGTGCGGGGTGATTGGGGCCTATGTGGTGGTCAAACGCATTGTGTTCATCAGCGGCGGCATAAGCCACGCCTCGTTCGGCGGCCTGGGGCTCGCGACATGGCTGGCCATACCCCAATTGTACGGCGCGCTGGCGTTCAGCTTGTTGGCCGCGGTGCTAATTGGCCTTGTGAACCGGTATGGCCGGGAACGGGAAGATACCCTCATTGGGGCGTTATGGGCCACCGGCATGGCGATGGGGATTCTTTTCATCGATATGACGCCGGGATACGCCGTTGATCCCACAAGCGTGCTGTTCGGCGACATTCTCCGCGTGAGTTCCACCGATGTGCAACTGGTGTTGGTGCTCAATATCATTGTGCTGGCCACCGTGATCTTCTTTTACAAGGAATTCCTCGCGATCAGTCTGGACCAGGAGTTCGCTCAGCTCCGGGGCGTGCCCGTGGGTGTAATGTATCTGTTGCTGCTCTGTCTCGTGGCCCTGACCATCGTCATTATGCTCCGCGTCGTGGGTATTGTGCTCGTCGTCGCACTGCTCACGTTGCCCGCGGCCATCAGCCGGTGGTACACGTCGCAACTCCACACCATGATGATACTTTCCAGCTTGCTTGGCGGCGTGTTCATTATGACCGGCCTCGCCCTTTCCTACATCACCGATCGCCCCGCGGGCGCGTGCATCATCCTTACCGCGGCCGGCGTGTACGCCATCGTGTGGGTGTTGCGGCGTTTCACCTGGGCGCCCGCGGCCGCCTAAACCAACGGGGAGACCAGCCCAGCATCCGGATGACTTGGTCCGCTGTTCGGTGTGAAGACCGTGGGCTGGACTTTGAGGCTCCCCGCGCCAATTTGAAGCCGCTTTCCCCCTGTGATAGACTTTGCACACTTTCACCAAGGACACGAACGATGACACGACAATTCATCCCAACCACTATAGTACTCGCGTTGCTTGCCGCCACCGTCCTGACGGGATGCGCCCGGGCCGCCCGTGACACGACCGGCTTCGCCATGACGGATTCGGCCACCGTAGACGCCGAATTCATGGAGACATGGGAGGCGATGCGAACGGAGCTGCGGCAAATGGGGTTTGACCTCTACACCCGGGACAAGCGTGGACTGTTCGTCGCCTATACGGATGAACGGCGCGACTTCTTCGTCATCCCGCGCCGGACCCAGCATACCTTCGTTCTGGAGGAAGAGCCCGCGGGCACACGCGTCACTGCCGAGACGATTGAGCAAGTCTATGGGGTTACCCTGCTCACGTATCCGGGGTGGCATGACCGGCCCGCCACTGACAATGAGGCGGCTCTCGAAGCCATGGAACGGGTCCGGGCGCGGCTCGGAGGCGAACCCATTGACGCGCCCGAAACGGAAGACCCGCCCCCCTCGGTGTTTGAAACACCCACAGACCCGCCTGACGAGGTGGAAGCCGAACCGTTCGAAGGTCCAGGCTTGGAATAAATCTCCTTTCCCTTCTTGTTATCCATTATGGTGGCAAAAGAGAGCGCAGGGTGGCGGCAAGCCGCCTATACCGAGCAGTGTCTACATCCTCCGCATCGTTGCCTGCCTCTATAGCAAACAATGGTACAATACAGATAGCCTGATACGGGCAGGCAGAAAGGAGTGGCATAGATGCAATCAATTCTCAATATAGTGTGTCCGCATTGCCAAGCCAAGGGTCAAGTGGCCGCTCCTCCGACAGGGGCCATGGTGATTGGCCCCTGCCCCAAGTGCAATGAACTCGTGATGGTCTTTTCGGGTGCGGTGTTGCCCTTGAACAAAGACGTGCTTATGAACGGCGGGTCTGAAGACAAGCGGCGGCATCTCATGGAGGTTCTTACGGCGTTTCTTGACCGGCAGATTGGCTTGCTGGTGCAAGAGCTGGAAGGTTCGGACCCCGGCGAAGAGCAGCACTCAGAGTTTGGCGAAGCGTCCGAAAACGATATGGGCATGAGTTTCGAGGAAGGATACGGAGACGAAGGGATCCCCCGGGAAGACCTTGGCTCCGAGACTTCGCGGGCGTCACGCGAGGACGCGTCCAGCGCCATAAGCCAGAGCGAGTTCGAGGAGTTCGTGCGGAAAGCCTTGCCCATGCTCGACGATAAGGACTACTTCCGCCAAACCTTCAACGGCGACTAATCGCCGAGCGTTTCTCATGGCTCCAGGGGCCGGAGGATTCCTTGCCAAAAGGATCCCCCGGCCCCCCCGCTTTGTTGCGCCATGCATTAGACCGTAGTTCCGGCCTGAAGGTTGGGTGTAGGTTGTTATCACACATGGACTTGGGGTGTCTGGGAAATGCATGGATCATTGGGAACAGCTTAGGTAAAAAGCGCTTGACGCAGAGTGGTGGGCGAAAGACGCGCCGGAGGCGCGATAGCAAGTAGCGTGGGACAAGCGAAGCGCAGCCCCACGTAAGAGGCTCCCTACGAATCGGTCCTGAAGGGACCGAAGCGGCCCCCGCCCCTTTGTTCCGTCCCTTCAGGACGGAAATCCGGGGGGGACGTCCACCCTGGGGCTGCGCTTCGCTTGCCCCAGGCTACTTCCTCAAGCGCTTTCAGCGCCTCATATGCTTTCGGTTAAGCTGTGATTGCCGTAGTATGAGGCGCCATGCGGGTCATGCCTGAAATACGCAGTTACATGGGAACATCACGCATTTCTCGCGCGCATTAAGTCCTTGAGCCACAGGAGTTGACGGCGAAAACCGCTTGGAACTACTACTCCTTCAACCCTTAATTTGTGGACAATGCGGCTTTGCGCTCCACGATTGGCTCCGGTTGGAGTTCAAAAAGAACGCTGCAGCCTTGCCCTAATGCGTGGGTGAACAGCTAAACGACCCCGGCGGGGTCATAGATGGTAGCCTGGGGTTGAAGCGCGCGCAGCGCGCGATACCCCAGGATCGCAAGCCAGCCCATCAACCGACCCCGGTAGGGGTCGCAGCAGCCCCCTTTCACAAAGGTTCTACGACCCCTAAAGGGGTCGGTATTGGGTGTATCTGATTCCGGGGGTATCGCCCGCGTGCTATCGCACGCGGCCTCAACCCCCGGCTACCAGCTGTCATCCCTACGGGATGGATCTGTTGCA
>PUOI01000476.1 GCA_003552765.1 Candidatus Hydrogenedentota bacterium
GAACAATTTGCTTGGCCAACTCGTATTTCTCATCCGCCGTGCTGCCGGGGCCTTGCGATCCAGCGCAAAGGGCGATATAGACGGGCGCATGGTTCTTCGTGGCCTCAATGAGTTCATCGAGCTTAGTAACGCCGGGCCCCAACTCCTCCAGCGATATCGAGTTAAGGATGGGACGTCCGGGATAGACCTTGATTGCCTCTACTAAAGCGTCGGTGGCGAAGGAGTCCAACGACATGGCGCCGGCAAAGTCGGTGGTCTGCCTATGAACGACTTCCTTAAGCACCTCAGTGGTGTCTACGACGTTTGAATCCATGCACACATCAATGAGCTGAAGCCCCAGATCGTGTACTTGCTCCCTAACAATATCTTCGAGGACATCGTGGTCCAGGCCCTCATCGTTTTCGACCGCTTCCCGCGCCTTCTTGGAACCGCGCAGGTTCAGGCGTTCGCCGATCATGATGAAGTTGTTCTCGGAGCTATCCAAGGCCACCGCGTTTTGCGGACCCGACACAAACACTTGCTCGGGCGCCTTGCGTTCCTTCGGCGTCTTGCCTTTCACCGCCTCGGCCACTGCCGCGATGTGATCCGGCGTCGTGCCGCAACAGCCGCCGACAATGTTCACGCCATATGTATCCACAAAGTCCGCCAAATACCGCGCCAAGTCTTCTGGGGGCAGCTTGAACACGGTCACGCCGTCCTCGGACTGGGGGAGTCCCGCGTTCGGGATGACCGAGATCGGCAGCTTGGAATAGCGGGACAGCTTTTCCACGCTATCCACCATGAGGTCCGGCCCAATGCTGCAATTGATGCCGAAGACGTCTATCCCGATGTCTTGCATCGTGGTCAGGGCGGCGTGAATATCTGTGTTGAAAATCTGCATTTTGCAGAACTGGTCCACAGTCACTTGGGCCATGATCGGGATCTTCTTGCCGGAATCCCTCATGGCCTTCTGGCCCCCCATGACGGCCGCCTTCAATTCGAGGACATCCTGCTGGGTCTCGTAGAGCAAGACGTCCACGTTCCCCTCAAGCAGGCCCATGACCTCGTGATAGAAGTTGTCCATGATTTCCTCGAACGTGGACACGGTCAGGTCGGCCTCGGTGCGGGACAGCACCCGGTTCGAGGGGCCGATGGAGCCAACGACAAACAGCGGCCGCCCGTCAAAATCCGGATCCTGCCGCACTTCCTCCCGCGCCTCGCATGCAATCTCGCCCGCCCGGCGGCTCAGGGAACGCGCCATTTCCTCGTAAGGCAGCTTCCGAATATCGTCGCCATAGGGGTTATCCTCGAAATTGGTGAGGTCCAGCGTCTTGAAGTCGTACTCGGAGAAACGCATGGGGGAGGCGCCGAAGGTATTCGTCTCGACCGCGTTGGCTCCCGCCCGGTAAAAGTTCATGTGAATCTGCTTCACGTGGCCGGGTTTCGAGAAGCACAGCAGGTCGGAGAGCATTCGGAAATCCTTGCCTCCGAAGTCCGCGTCGGTCACGCCGAGGGCTTGAATCTGGGTGCCCATGCCCCCATCAAGAACAATGATCTGTTTCTTGAGGGTTTCTAGAAAATCCATTGTGTTCTATTCGCCTCTATCTGTATTGGCGGATGTATCTCCGCAGTTTGAGTGCATAATTCAGGGAGGGAAACGTCCGTGCGGCGCGGTGAATGGCGCCCAGAGCCGCGCCGGGAGGCTAGTATGCAGCGTTTACGCGTATTGTGCACCGAAACGCCATCGGCACGACACGCTCGCTGATAAGCGGACGATGTCTCAATTATAACAACGACAATAGGAAACGCCAAGCGGACGCCGCCTATTCCTCGTGAATCTCTTCTCGCCGGGTATTGCGAAGACCAGTCGCCGGCTCAATCACGGATAGCCGGGGGCCGGCATTAGTCGCGGGGCGATCGGATGTCGCGTATGGTTACGCCGCCGTTGGATTCGCGTTCATATCGCACGAGTATTTCCGAACCCGCGGGGGAACGGCGCCAACTGGACGCGTCGGTGGTTATCGTGAGGAGAGAGGGCTCGGCGCGAGGCGCATCGGGCCAGCTTTCCACGGAGAGCTGGAGCTTATACACCGTGGCGCCTTGTTCATCAGTCTCCCGCCACTTCTCGGTTACAATCGCGGAAGCGCTGGGATGTTCCTCGGCCGCTTGGAAGGCTTCGAGCAAATTCTGTGACACGACGAGCAGGAAAACCACCGCCGCAATACCTAGAAAGAGCATCAGCCCGGGGCGGCTCACAAGGGGAGTGGCGCTCTGTTGCTGGATGGCGGAACGCCCGAGTTGCCAGCGCACGCCCTTGGCCTGGCTGCGGAAACTCTCACGCGTGTATTTGATTGGCATGTGCGTTCACCTCTTCGCCCGAGGCCCTGACCATCCCGTCACCCGTCCCCACAGTACAGCGCCTATCACATACCCCGAGGGGCAAAGGTTCGTCCAGCTGAGCGTGGATTCCCTGGCGCGCCTTCATTGACCCGAACTCCTACTCTTTGGGAGGCGGCGGTGGTTGCCGGCGGGATTGGCGGACCGGAGCAAGCAGGCGGTAACGCGCCCGCATAACAACCACGAACCCCGTGGAGAATAGCAAGAGCGCAATGGCGCCGGGCGCATAAGAGACGCCCAAGGGCTGAAACAAACCGGGTTCCTCGGGGTGGTAGACCATGGTCATGGTTTCCACATCGCCCCACCAGGCTTGCCATCCCAAGGACCCTTCGTGGCGGCGGCCGTGTATGGCGCCGTCGGGCCCCTCGAATGTTAGACGATGGGTGCGGGGTTCATCCAGGGGTTCAACCGTTCCTTCGATGCGGGCGCCCCCGAAATCAAGGGCCGCCTTGCGCTGCAGATCGGCAGCCCTGCCCACCATCACCGCGGCTATCACCAAGGCCATGGCGATCGCTATCTCGATGAGGGCGCGCCTCCAAGGAATCTGGGGTTTAGCGGCTGGTTCATGGGTTTCGTTCATACTGCACATCCAATGACGTTCGCCGAGGCGCGCCGATTTTCACGCCGGGCGCCATAATCCCGGCTTCATCGCCGCGTGAACCGCACTTGACGCGCTTCCGGGGCTTCGCGGCCAAATGTTCCAGCGTGGGGATCGTAGTAGTACGTCTGCTCCCCGCTGCCCCGGCCTTCTTCTAGGTAAACGTACTCGTTGGGGGCTTCCTTGCGCCATCCCGAGCGAATGCCTTCAGGCACCACCCGGATGAAAAGCGGGGTTTCCTCGGAGGCTACGGTCCCGGATGGAGCGTCGTCAAGCCGGAGCGGATACACGGGCGTACGGTCTTCCTCTTCGGATTGCTTCCCGTAATTCGCAATTCCCATTCGGATGACGGCCACGCCGATATCCTCGGTGAGCGAGGGCGTCGAGCCCCCGAAAAACAGGTCCCGGCTGACAAAGACGAAGATGGATACGATCATGAGTATAAGGAAGAGGATGGCCAGCTCAATTAGGCTGTATCCCCGATTATTGCGATGCATCATACGCATTTTCCCTCCCGGGTACTATTCCACCAATCAATCCTGGCGCCATGCGTGTCTAACTCTACCACAAATGATCCCGGCGCGGGAAAACACACCTTGGATAGGGGGCCAGACGGCCACATTCTCCCGAGGCTTTGAACCGATGGAATTCGCGAAAACAAGAGGCCTTGACCTCATCCCAACTCGGCACAATCGCGGGACGAAGCCAAGGCCGTGAACCAGTGCGCTGGCAATACGTTATTCGGCTCCGACCGAGGTCACGGCCTGCAGACCGCGCATCACGGTGTGCGTGATTTTCCAACGCCACCCCGCTTCCTCTAGGTCTTCTCCTACCTTAAGAGGCGCTTGCGCCAGGATCTCTCCATCCAGCTCAACCCGCACATCCCCGACAATCGTGCCCGCGGTCAATGGCGCCTGGAGCCTTTCCGGCGCTGTCGTAACAAGCTGTACGTCATAGACTTGGTCCATATGGACATTGACCCATAGGTCCTCGGCAGCCTGGAGCTGTGTCGCGGTGATCTTGCTGTTGCGGACGGGCGTCTCTTCCGCCAAGGACTCGTTTTCGGCAAGCAGCAGAAGCCGGCGCATTTCCTGGAACCCCTGCTCCATGAGGTAACGGGCTAGTCCGAAACGGTTGTTGGAGTTCTGGAATCCCATCACCACCGCGATCAGGCGGGTCCCATCCCGTTCTGCGGTCGCCGTGACACAATAGCCCGCGGCGCGGGTATAACCTGTCTTGAGTCCGTCGCACCCCCTCATCTGAGACAGAAGGCGGTTGGTGTTGTTACGATTATCGGCACGGCGGCTGGCAATATTGAGCGACCGCGTTCCAACCCATTCCATGATCACGGGATGCCTGAGACACTCCTGAGCGAGCAGGATCATGTCGCGGGCGGTGGTCCGATCGTGCGGACGCTCGTCGTTGGTGGGGGGAAGCCCGTTCACGCTGAAGAATTCCGTGTTTTCCATGCCAAGCTCGGCGGCGCGCTCATTCATCCGCTCGATATAGCCCTCCACGCTGCCCCACAAGCCCTCGGCCACCATAACGGTGCCATCGTTGGCCGAGCGCACGGCCACCGCCTGCATCAATTCGTCCAGCGGCCAGACTTCTCCCTGCTGGATGTAGACTTGGCTGCCCCATTCGGCGGCGGCGCGCGCGGAGGCGGTCAACTCCGTGTCGAGCGTCCATTTCCCGTCGGCCACGCCCTCGGCCACAAGCAGCATTTGCATCATCTTGACCATGCTCGCGGGGGCCCGCACTTCATCGACGTTATGCTCGGCGATGATGAAGCCGCTATCCGCTTCGACAACCATAAAACTAATGTTATTCTCGGCGGAGATGTACTCCGCCAGGGTGGCCCCAGCCGCCGTGGGGCACAATGCCAGCCCGGCGGTCAGCACTGCCGCGAACGCCAAGGCGATGCCCGGCCAACGGCTGGAATGGTTCTTAGACGCGCTCTTCATGGTTATACAAGCTCCTTCCACTTCAATGATATTTAAGCAAGCACCCAAAACATTGTCCTACGTTCAGCACTGCCACATTCAAAAGCAACCCAAAACGGAGGTCCGAGGCAAAACCAGCCCCAACAAGCAACAAGCTGTCGGCGTACAGGAGTCATCCCGTAATGTTGATACGCAATTTTCCCCAATTCAAAGAACGCGATTACCTCTGGGGCACAGCCGAAGCGCGGACCCTAACACACAGCTCCCCATCAAGAGAAACGGTGTCCCTATTTGGCATTCCTAGCGCCGCTCCCCACGATCTCATTCCCCAGATCCCCATTTTCGGGCTATGCAGAGTACGAACGCGGCGCTTGGGGAACGGATTCCAACAGCGCCGTAATCTCATCAATGGGAAACGGCTTCCGCAACGTGGCCCGCACCTCTGGCCAGTGACTTAAGTCCTGGTGAATGCCTGATATCACGCAAAGGGGCGTGTTCCGCGTGTTGGCATTCGCTCGAAGCGCGGAAAGAATCTCGAAGGGATCCCCACTTGCGGCGCCGTCCACGTCCACCACAATAAGACAGGGCTGGAACTGAGCCGCCTGGTTGAGCGCCCAGTCGAGATCGGTGGCGCATAGGGTCTGCGCTTTTCGCCGCC
>PUOI01000294.1 GCA_003552765.1 Candidatus Hydrogenedentota bacterium
AAGGCCGTATCGAGGCGGCGGTATATATGCCGGCAAGATACCGGCGGTACGAATACAGCCCCCGGCCCTTTCGGGCGCGCCCCCTTCGAAGGGGGTTCGTAGCGCCGGCGTCTCGCCGGCAAGAAAGGCCGTGTCGAGGCGGCGGTATATATGCCGGCAGGATGCCGGCGGTACGAATACATCCCCCGGCTCTATTCTATTGTGCGTCATGCCGGAGACAGTATGGAGCAGTTGCCAGATGAATCGCACATGGCATCATTCCGGAATCCGTGAATCTATGCGATAATGAGGGCCGTAATCGTGACGCGAAGGCCTCGACAGGAAGACGCATGGCAGGAGGGATCCAACATGAAGATGACGCGGCGGCGGTTTATCGGAGCGGCGGCGGGCGCGGGATTTTTGCTCCTAAGGGATCCGCGATCGGCGCGCACGTACGCGGCCAACGAAACGCTAGGGGTTGCGTTGGTTGGCGCCGGAGGACGAGGAACACGGTTCGCGGAGACAATGCCGGCGTTGGAGCGCGTCACGGCGGTCTGCGATGTGGATGACCATCGCGCTGAAACAGGCCTGCGCCACCTCCCGGAAGATATCCCTTATTACCACGATTTTCGCGTAATGCTGGACGAGCGGCGTGATGACATCGACGCGGTGGTGGTGTCGACGCCGGACCACACGCACGCCGTGGCCTCGGCGGCGGCGATGCAGGCAGGAAAACACGTCTTGTGCGAGAAGCCATTGACCAACACCGTCCGTGAAGCGCGGACTCTTCGCGATTTGGCGCGCGAACACGGCGTAGCCACCCAAATGGGCAATCAGGGCGGGGCTTCGGCCGCCTTCCGGGAGGCGGTGGAGATCCTTCGCGGCGGCCACATCGGGCGCATCCGCGAGGTCCATATCTGGAACGAGTCCGCGGGGCCCGCCGTGGAGGAACCGCCCAAAGGCGACGATGAAGCGCCCGGCCACCTGCAATGGGACCTATGGCTTGGTCCCGCCGCCAGCCGGCCGTTTCTCTCGCCTTGGCTCTTGTGGCATAGGTGGCGCGATTTTGGTACGGGCCAATTGGGGAATTGGGGGACTCACACCGCCAATCTTCCTTTCATGGCGCTCAACATCAACACGCTGTGGGAAGAGCAAGAGCCGGAGCCCATACGCGTGGAAGCCAAGGTGGAAGCCGTCAATCGCCTTTCCTTTCCGCGTTGGGAGATTGTAGAGTGGCATGTGCCGGCCCGGCCTGATTGGCCCCCGATCACCATCACGTGGCATAACGGGCCGGCTCCAGACTCGCGCGAATTGCTGGAAGACCTGATGGGCAGGCGGCTCGATTGGGGCGACGCTGGGGATGAAGAATGGGCGGACTGGGCGGGCGTACTGATTGTAGGCGCCGAGGGAAAGCTCTACGCCAATGAACACAACACAAGTTATTCCCTTTTGCCCGAAGACCAGTTCCGGGACTTTGCCCCGCCCGAGCCCACGCTTTCTTCCTCGCCCGGTCATGAACAAGAATGGCTTGAAGCCTGCCGCGGCGGGCCGTCGGCCATCTCAACCTTCGATTACGCCAGTCCCTTGACCGAGTTTCTTCTGCTGGGCAACGTGGCCACGCAATTCCCGGGCGCGCTTGAATACGATCCGCGCGCTTGCCGCATCGTCAACTGCGCCGAAGCGAATGAGGCCTTGCACCGCGACTACCGTGACGGATGGACGCTGTAAAGCTGAAGCCTCCGGCATGCCCCTAATCGGAGCGGACGCTGCCGCCACAATGTCCCGCGTAAGGAACGGGGCGGCAACGTCTACCCGTGGAACGATTCGGCTTAGAGGTCCGCATCAAGCCTGTCATGGAGGGCGTGTAGCATTTCCACGGCGCCATCGATCATGGCTTCCCCGCCGCCCGGGGCGAGGCGCGAGTTGATGGCCTCGTAGTCCCCTTGGCGGAACGCTTCTTCCGTGGGCACATAGGCGATATTGGCGTTGGCCAGCTCGATAAGCATGGTGTGAGGGAACGGCGACCGCTCCTTAAGGTCCAGGCCCAGCTCCACGAACACCTCGCCGGGCATGGTGACGATGGCCGTATCGGGGCTCAGGCCGATGGCTTGAATCTCGACCGCGAGCACCCATGGTTCGCCCGAGGCGGCCGGTGGAATGACATTGCCCAAGCGATAGACCGCCTCGTCTTCGCGGGCCCGGTGCAACGACAGGATCTTGTTCGCCCGGCGTTGTTGGAGGAAGGAACGCTCTTGTGGGTAAAGATCGTCCTCTGGATAGGCTTGCGCCCATTCCAGCTCGTCTTCCGTATAGTCTTGCAGGGGCAAGAAGAGTGTGCGCGACTCCACCGTCAGCGCCGGGGAAAGATCCGTCCCCTCATCCAAGTTGGCGCGGATGGTTTCTCCCACTGCTTCGCCGATTTCTTGGGTGGAAAGCCGGTCTTCGCTATTCACGTCAATGTGGTTGATGTCCCCCGAGGCGCCGAGCCCAAACAGGGACACGAAGGCTGGCCCGAATTCTTCCTGCAAAACTTGTTCAATATGATGCGGATAGTCGGCGCTATACTCCGTGCCGCCCACGGTGTCGAGGTGATTGGCGAAGTTGGTCAACGCGCCTTGTGCTTCGCCGTCTTCGCCGCGGAAGAGGACGGTGAGCGTCTCCGGGTCGATGGGGCCCACGGGCCGCACGATGTCCGGATTCAACGGGCCCGGATTGAAGCGCACCGTCCCGTTCTTCATCAGAAAGCGGCGATTAAAGGACACGCCGTCTTCCTCCCCGCGGACTAGCTCAAGGGACACGGCAGCCGCCTCGGCATGGGCATCAATGGCGGCGCCTGCCGCTTGCTCGATGAGCGCCGCCACGTACCCTTGCTCGAGTTCCTCCGTTAGTTCGCCGGCCTCGTCCGCCTCCACATAGTCGCGCAGGTCTCCCGAAAAACTTGGGCCAGTGTGCGTGTGGGTGGCCGCGACCCCGATATGCTCGAACGGAATGCCTGTCTCCCCGGCCACCCGCGAACGAATCCGTTTAGAAAGAGCGCGGGGGACAACGATGATGTCGCACATGATGAGCGCGGCCGTTTCATTTCCTTGCCGCAGCACCAATGCCTTGGCCTGAAGAGGATCGTTTACCCCCGTGCTTTCTCCTCGGTAATGGCCGTACCCGGTGTCCGGGGTAATGTCGCGTGCGGCGAGCCCTGCTTCAAGGGGTTCGGCCGCGTGCGATGCCGCGTTTACGCCAGCAAAAACCACCGCGCACACCGCGAACGCCCCTAACATCGTCTTGTTCATGAGTCTCGTCTCCTTGTCTTGGGTGCATGGGAAACGGCGGTTTCACGCGAAGAACAAGGAAGGGAGCTACTCTTCCTTCGGCAGCTTGGAGTGCGTGCCGTCGCATAGCGGCATTGCCGCGCTGTGTTTGCACATGCACAGCGCGTACGTCTTACGCGTCTCCACGGTCAGCATTTTAGGGCTGAACCCGGTCCCTTTATGTGAGCCGTCGCACCACGGCTGGTCCTGCGACAACCCGCAGGCGCAACACGCATACGAGCCTGGTTCAAGATCGAGCACAGCCGGTTTTGACCCGGCCAATTTGGGCTTATCCATGCACAATTCCTTCCGTTCGCGCGGCGTGTTAGTCCAGTTCCTTGACGCTTGAGATGACCCGCGTGATGATTCCGTAGTTGCAGGCCTCTTCCGCCGACATCCAGAAATTGCGGTCGCTATCCTGACGGATCCGCTCTTCGGTCTGTCCCGTTTCTTCGGCCAGGAGCTTGTTTAGTTTTTCGCGGATCTTCACCATCTCCTGGGCTTCAATACGGATGTCGGACAAGTGACCGCCCGCGCCGCCGCTGGGCTGATGCAACAAGAATCGCGTATTGGGAAAGGCGAAACGGTTCTCCCGCGCGGCCCCAAACAAGATGGGCACCGCGATACTCGCCACCCATCCCGCTCCGACGGCCTTGATCTCCGAATGCAACGCATAGCGCATCACGTCATGAATGGCGTATCCCGCATCCACATGGCCGCCCTGTGACGTAATCATCACCCGGATGGGGTCATGCGATTCCGCGTCCAGGATCAGCAACTGCGAGATAACCCGCTCCGCCAGCTCCTGGTCCACTTGGCCGCTAATCAGGACCGTGCGCGCTTTCAATAGCCGCATGGCCAGCGGTATTGCGTGTTGGGCGTTTTCTTGTTCTTCTTGGGAAACGTACATAGACACAATCATCCTTTCGGACAGATATTCGCAGCCGTGGTTCAGAATTGGATAGGCATGCTAGACAGGGGTGAAACTGCACGGTATTGTGCCACTGCCTGGCGCCACACTTCAACTTCCCGAATCCGCAAGATCCCGGCCCAAGCGTCCCGGCGCCCCAACCCAGTTGCAGCGGCGCACTCACGGTGGCGTGACATGGCACTCGTACCATTCAGAATCGTGGGTAGCGCCGGTTCGTTGTGTCATGACCTAGAGGCGGACCGGGCCGCCATTGGGGAACAAGGGCCGGACAGAACGACAGGGCGAAGACAGATCCGTTATGCAGGTGGACCCAATCTGATCCGCATGAAGTGGACCTTTCAGGGGAAGTGACCCAACGCCGCGCAGGGAATGGGTGACCATGCAAACGAATGCAAATACCCATGCGGACGGGGCAAGTCCGTGGCTGGCTGAGGTTTCCGGGCGTGGTTCAGCGCGCCGCCACACTGGGTTAATACAGGGAAAGGTTTGACCCTGGGGAGCCGGGAGGGGCTTGGGAAGGATTGTGTAAACACTTGCCACACAAGAGTTTAGGAATGGTGGGCGGTACTGGACTTGAACCAGTGACCCCATGCATGTCAAGCATGTACTCTAACCACCTGAGCTAACCGCCCACGAACTCTTGCTGCTGGTAGGGTAGCATGATTGCATGGCGAGCGTCAACCTTTTTTTCGGAGGGTTGGATCCGCGGGTGTGCGGGGTTGACAGGGGAAGCGCATGCGGCGTATAATCGCTTCGTTAGTAGGCGAAGTGGCGGAGTGGAAGATGCAGGACGTTCTTGCGATAACCAAGGCGTTGGCCGACAGCAACCGTGTGCGCGCGCTCATGGCGTTGCGCGAGGGGGAGCTGTGCTTGTGTCATCTGATTCATCTGCTTGAGCTGGCGCCGTCCACCGTGTCGAAGCACATGTCCATTTTGCAGCAGGCGGGCTTGGTGGAGACACGCAAGGAGGGGCGGTGGATTCATTACCGGCAGGCGGACGCCCCGGCAGGTTCGCCTGTTCACGGCGCGTTGCAGTGGGTGCAGGAAGCGCTTGCGGATGATGCGCAGATTCAAAAGGATGACGCGCGGCGGGAAGCGGTGTGTTGTCAATCGCGGGAGGAGTTGGCGGAGTGTTACCGAAACTGAAAGTGTTGTTCCTGTGCACGGGGAATTCGTGCCGGAGCCAGATGGCCGAGGGTTGGGCGCGGCATTTGCTTGGCGATCGCGTGGAACCGTATTCGGCGGGGATCATGGCGACCGGGCTACATCCCGACGCGGTGCGGGTGATGGCGGAGGCGGGCGTGGATATTTCCGCCCAGACTTCCGACGAGCTGAGCAAGTACGCGGACACGG
>PUOI01000514.1 GCA_003552765.1 Candidatus Hydrogenedentota bacterium
AAACCCCTTGAACCCGCATTGGCTATCGGGGATCCCCCATAATCCGCAGCACTGCACCATGAGGCTGAAGATCCTCCCCATCTTCGCGCGGTACCACGGCTGCGGGACTTCGATTACGGAATCGGGCAAGCTTCGCGAGCCAATCACGACGTCGGCCCCGTCCTTGAACTTGGGCCATAGCCGCTCCAACTCGTCGATGGGGGTCGAGGCGTCGGCGTCGTAAAACACCCGGTAATCCCCCACGGCCGCCAGCATGCCCGTCCGCACGGCGCAGCCTTTCCCCCGGTTAGGTTCGTAGCGGATGACCTGAACCCGCGGGAAGTTTTCCTCCACAACTTGGGCGGTGTTGTCGAAACTGCCGTCATCCACCACAATGATTTCGCTCGAATAGCTCTGAATTTCTAAGTAGTCTTGGACATGCTCCAGTGTGGAACAGATGCGTCCGGCCTCATTGTATGCTGGAATAATGAGGGAGAAGTCCACGTGCTTCCTTTCCATCTATTGACAAATCCCCGTTGTCCGCCGGCCGGAAAAAAACGGATCCCGCCCGCCTGCCGCGCATGCCCCAATACGGTTTATCGGAGGGGGGAAACCAAGGCTTGAGTGAGAGCGGGGAGAGACGGCGCCCGTCCGCCTCTCCCCGCGTCATGCATTACAGGCGCTCTACCCAAATGTTGCGGAACCGGACGGGATCTCCGCCGTGGTCTTGCAGCCAGATGGGGCCTTCCTCGCCTTCTTCCATCGTGAGTCCGCCTGGCGTGGCTTCCGGCAGCTCATAGTCGTCATGAATGACCGTGCCATTATGCACGACGGTGATACGCGCGTTCTCAACCTTTTCGCCATCATCGTCGAAACGGGGCGCGCGGAACGTGATGTCGTAGGTCTGCCACTCCCCCGGCGGCAACGACACGTTTTCGTCCGGTGCGCGAAGGCCGTAGATGCCGCCATTGTAGCTATGGTCAATTCCCTCGCCGAAGCTGTCCAGTACCTGGACCTCGTAACGTCCGTGAACGTAGACGCCGCTGTTGCCCCGGCCTTGGCCCCTGGCTTCGGGCATATAGGCTGGGCGGAACTCAACATGCATGCGGTGGTCTCCGAACTCTTCGCGGGTCATCAAATTGCTGCCGCTCACCTGCATGGCCCCGCCCACAACGGGCCATTGTTCGGGATGCCGCACCCATTGGTCCGTGTCGCTGCCGTCAAAAAGGACCACGGCGCCCTCCGGCGGTTCGGCGCCCAGGTTGTCCGGACGGTGGAACACGCGCTCCAGGCTGAAGTCGGCGCTGATTTCCGGCCCCGCAACGCGGCCCGTCAATTCGCCGTCCAGAATCTCCGCCGTGAGGATATGTTCTTGCTCCTCGGGGCCCTCGATGCCACGGAACGCGGCCATCTCGCCGAGGCGCTCCCCGTTAAGAGACACCGTGTATTCATCCACGGTCAGACGGAGTTCGTAGTGGTCCCCCCATCCAATGATTTTGGCGGTGGCCTCCAAGCTTTCCTCGTCGGTGCTGAACGAGCCTTCCCAGTTGCCAATGATTGGGTTGGCGGGTTCGGCGCCGGCCACGAAGCCGCCCAGGCCCACAACGGCGGCCAGAGCTAGTGCGATGGTGCGATACTGAGTCATTCCATGCTCCTTCCGTTGGGTAAGCGTAATACACTGCGCCATCCGCCCCAACGTGTCACGAATGGCGCAGCGTTTTCCACAAACAGCTAATGAAACATGCCCCGTGCTTACGCCTCATCAAGCCGTTGCATGCAATCATCCACTTCGTCTGGACTCAAGAAGCCGATGGTGATGGCGTCCAGGCATCCGAGGTCGCGGGCATACGCCAAACATTCGTCTATGTGGTCGGCTGCGAGCGTGCCCTCGCCGAGGATCTTCATGCCAATGACGCCCTTCCCGTTATCATGCGCGCGTTGCAGCAGCGGCGCCACATCTTCGACGGGGCCGTCCATATGCGAGCCATGCGGGTTGATGCGGGCAAGAATGACCTCGACCCAATCGGAATCGACGGCCTGCTCCAAGGCGCCAAAATCGTGGCACGACACACCGAGGGCGCGCACATGCCCGGCAGCCTTGGCCTCCGACAACGCATCCAGTGTTTCCTGCATATCCTCGACCCAGTTGGCGTCCGTCAAGCAATGCAGCATGAGCACGTCGATGACATCGGTGTCGAGTTCTTGCCGGTAGCGCTCGAGATCCGCCACGGCCTCTTCGGCGCCACGCGAAAAGGTCTTTGTCTGGAGCATCATCTCGTCGCGGTCCATGAACGAGGCCATCGCCTGACGCACAAGGTCGTGGGCGCCGTACATATCCGCCATGTCCATATAGCGGAGCCCTCTGTCATAAACGTACTCAAGCACTTCCATGTACTTATCCTCGCCCCTGCGGTGCAAGGCCGAGTCGTTGCCGCCCGCCCGGACGCCCGTGCCCATGCCGAGAAAGGTCGTCTCGATGCCCGTCTGGCCTAGCACGTGCTTGGCGGTGGCAACGGTTCCCGCAGCCGCCTCCTCGCCCCAAGCGATTCGCGGCGCTCCCCACGAAGCAGCGGCCACGGCGCTCGCGGAGTATTGTAAAAATCGGCGGCGATTCATATCCATGAGAGAATCTCCAAAGTGGTGGTTTCGGTTTCTAAGAACGTATTGTAGCCTGAACGCTTCCTCTTGCGCAAAACACCGCCGCGGGAAGGTCCATTCCGAAACGGCGGGCGTTGCGCTTGGCGGATGGACGCTGGCAAGAGGCGAACCCCCTTTCATCCGTTGACTCCCTTGTGTCAACGTGATAGCCTCTGCCTGTTTCAGGAAGCATTTTCCTGTTAGTCTACCCATTCATGATCGCTGTTAGACCGTGAGCCGGCGCGATAGACCTTCGAACCGTTCGGCGCCGGCCTGTCGTTATGTCCCCACGCGAATAAGGGAGCGTTTCTGTGAGCTGTTGGAAGGAGGAATCGTAGCGCCGGCATCTTGCCGGCAAAAAAGGCATACTCCAAGCTGCGATATACATGCCGGCGAGACACCGGCGCTACGGGGCTCAAGGGCGATGTGGAACGGGGGAAAGCGGCGAGGACGCCGCTTCTACGGTTCGGCCTTTTACATCCCCCGGTCCTTTTGGGCCTGCCCCCTTCCGAAGGGGGAATCGTAGCGCCGGTTTCGGTGAGGATCACCCTTTGTTTCAGGGGGTAGACAATGGGGATAGCACGATGGATTGTGCTGACTTATCTGGCGATTGGGGTGTTGTGCCTGCGAGATCGTGGTTGTGGTATAGTTTGCTCAGGCGTAGAAAGGAAGTGAGGCTTCATCCCTCGCTTGAGTCTTCGCCCCGAACACAGGGGCAGGGAGTGGAGCGGCGGCAAGGTGAGGCGTCTCGCCGGGTGAAAGGAGATGAACATGGGTTTCAGGTTCGACGAAGACAAGATGAATCAGGCGTTGGCCTTTCTCATGCGTGCAACGGGACGAGCGCATCTCAGTAAGCTGACGGCTCACAAGCTGTTGTACATGGCCGACCGGGAAGCGTTGCGTGAGGGGCTGCGGCGCATCACGGGCGACGAAGCCTATGCCATGGAACACGGCCCCGTTCTTTCCACAACGTATGACCTCATGAAGACACCCCAGAACTGGTCCAACCCCACCCAAGAAGAAGCGTTGTGGAAGAAGCATTTTCGGCTTGAGCGCAACGGCCGGGATATTGTGTTGCTGGAAGATCCAGGGGACGACCTGCTTTCCACGTTTGAAAGACGGATTTTGGAGCAAGTGGCGCGCGAGTACGGTGGAAAATCGGCCGCTGAATTGCGCAGTCTTTCGCACACATTCCCCGAATGGCGGGCTCATGAGTGTGGAAACTCTTCGGAGCCCATCCCGTTGCGCGACATCCTGGAAGCGGTGGGCCGTTCCCCCGAAGCCGCCGAAGTGTTGGAACAGGAAGCGGATGAAGAAGCACGCGTTGCAAGACTGCTGGGCTCCGCACCTACATCTCGTCCGTTTTACATCCCCCGGCCCTTTCGGGCCACCCCCTTCGGAAGGGGGAATAGTGCGGGGCGTCTTCCAAGCGGCTGCATAGGCCGGCAGGACGATTGATTTCCCCTAGAAAAAGGGATGGTCTCCCATGGAACGGCGCCGTTATCCGGCGATTGCGTTGAAAAACGCCATGAGTTGACAACTCGTGACACGTATAGTATATTGCAAATGAGTTGAGTTTACATCCGCCCCCTGGCAGTAGGCCCGCTCCCTTATCCTGAGCGTGCGCCGAGCCCTTGGGGCTTCTTCTTTTTTTGGGGGAGAACGGGCGCATGAGACAACGGCGTATCGCCATCCTCATCGATGGGGCCTTCTTTCTTAAACGGCTTCCACACCTTGTGGCCCCGCAGTACTGCAAGACGCCGCAGGCGGTGGCGAACAGTATGCGCCACATGTGCCGTAACCATGTAACGCGGCTCTCGGGACTAGCCGCCAATGATCATGCCCAGCAGCAAGGAGAGCAATGGCGGCAGTTTCTCTACAGAATCTTTTTCTACGATGCGGCGCCTTACGAAGGAAAGAAACACCATCCGCTCCTCAATCGGACTATCGACTTCGCCAAGAGCGATGTGCGCCAGTTTCGCATAGCGTTGTTCGACGCCCTTCGCAAGGAACGGAATGTGGCGTTGCGCCTCGGCAAAGTGGTGGAGGACCGCGATTGGAGTCTGCCAGACCGCCAAGCAAAACGCTTGCTCGCCACGAAAGCCTGGATTACGGGCATTGATTTCTCGCCGGCCCAATCCGGGTTGACGCTCACCGAAGCCCAAGCCCACGAAGCAAGACGCTTGCAACGCCTATGGGACGAGGTCGAATCCTTCCATTTGACACCTGGTCTGCGCCAGAAAGGCGTGGACATGCGGATTGGCTTGGATATCGCATCAATCACGCTGAAGCAGCAAGCCGACACCATCATTCTTGTCGCCGGAGACAGTGATTTCGTGCCAGCGGCGAAACTGGCGCGCCGCGAGGGGATGGAATTTATCCTCGACCCTCTCTGGCAGAAGGTGAATGATGACCTGTTCGAACATATCGATGGGTTGCGCTCGGGGCTTGCGCGGCCCAAGCCCGACGCCACGCCTGGCACGGATTTTGGTGATGCGGCGCCCGACACGGAGGGTAAGGAGCAATGAACCACAGAGACACGGCGTTCATTCAGTTCTTTCGGTGTCCTTGTGGTGGGCAGGCGGTTTACATCCCCCGGCCCTTATGGGCCACCCCCTTCGGAAGGGGGAATAGTAGCGCCGTTTTCGCGGGGGGCGATATATGCCGGCGAGATGCCGGGGGTACGCTTGGCCTTCCATGCTTACCCCCTCAGAACACGGCGATGCGGGGCGGGACGGGCAGGGCGGTAGCGCCGGTCTCGGCCTCGGTGAGCAGGTAATGGCATAGGACCGCGCAGCGGTCGGCGTCGATGATGTGGTCGTCGCCTTTGTCGTAGACGATGTGTCCCGATGCGCCCACATGGTAGGTATGCCCGGCGTACTGGGTTTCGCGGTCGGGCAGACGCGGGAACCGGATGGTCCCCTGGGTCAAGTGGCCCTCGATGAGTTCGG
>PUOI01000128.1 GCA_003552765.1 Candidatus Hydrogenedentota bacterium
CCCGCCTACGCCACGCCCGTGAAGCCGTGACCGAGGCCAACCGTCGAATCGAGGGTTTCGACCTCGCCGAGACTCAGGCCCGCGAGGACACCGCGCAGGAAGCCCTGCAAGAGGCCGACGAAGCATTGCAGGACGCCTTGGCGGACGGTGACGAAGGGGCCATCGAAGACGCCCGGAACCGGCGCAACCAGGCCACCGGGGCCTGGAACACCGCCCGCGGCGCGCACGACGAGCGCAAGGCCGCCGTGAAGGGGCTGGAACGGCGCAGGGATGCCGCCCAGGCCGAGCAGGAGGCCGCTGTCGCCGCTTTCACCGATGCGGAGGTGGCTTTCCTCCAGTCCGAACTGGATCGCGCCGAGGCGAGCTATGCGGCTGCGGCGAAGAAGGTCCGCGATACCTACTGCCGGACCCGCGCCCTGCATTTCGCCCTGCGCGGCAAGCTGGGGAACGGGGCACCGAGCATTGCCGACGCCACCATCCGCATTCCCACGCTCGGGCCGTACAGCAAGAAGCTGCGCGCCCATCCCGAGCAGTACGGTCCCGCGTTCGAAGACGCGCACCTGAACGCGCACATGGAGGCCGCCAAGGAGGCCCTGAAGGGCGACATCGAGGCCCTTGCGGGAAAGGCGGGATAGCCGCTTTTCGGCAGGCGGTAATCGCCCTGTTGCGGCCCTGAGCTGGTCATTCCGAGAAAGGCCGCTCAGGGCCGTTTTGTGTCACTCATATAGTGATTCATAAAACGGTGGTTTTCCCCCGGATTATGCGCCATATTCAAATCATGGATGAAAAGCGACCAAGAGGACGACCGGCCCGACCGGGTGAATGGATGAAGTTGACCGTCCGTCTGCCGGTGGAATGGGCCGCATGGTTGCGGGATCGCCCGGAGCCGCAGGGCGATGTACTCGTGAAGGGGCTGGAGGCCTTGCAGCGGAGCGAAAAGCGCCGCGAGAGACGACGAAGACGGCAATAGAGCGCCCACCCGGACGGCTGCAACCGATCCGAGTGGACTTCCCAACGGTGAACCCTTAGGAGGCTAGACACCGATGAGCACCACAAGAATACCGAACGACACCCGCGAGGGCATCCAGCAATGCCTGGACGTCCTGTATTCCCGCCGATTTGCCCTCGCCGCATTGTGGGCCGAAGCTGCCGACCGGCACGACGCCCACCAGCTACTCGAAATCGGAGGCCGGCAAGCCGAAGTGGCTGTTATGATCCGCTGCATCCGTGCGATCCAGGGCGGTGCGGCATGAACCCCGTCAACGGCACCGCCACCCGAGGCGAGAACCTCTTGCGGGCATACAAGCACGGGTTCGCCCGCGGCTACCTCGGCTACGAGATGCACCCGCCCCGCAGCTGGACACGCTTCAGCCCCACCGAGTTCGAGGCCTTCGCCAGCGGCTACAAATGCGGCCAGCGCGAGGCGGCCCTCGACAAGCAGCGCCTGGAGGCCTTCCACCGCAATCGCGGCACCCGGAGCGCCACCGGATTCACACCCTCGCCCTTGCAGGAGATCACACGATGACGACACCGATGGAAGCATGGGCCGAAGGAAGGCCCCTTGTAATCTGGCCGCTGCGCGAGACGTACCCGGACTTCTGGTTCATCGTCGCGGGATACGCCCGCCTTCCCAAGGGCGATGTGTTCTTCCGCGACAACTGGAACGACCCGACCTTCGCGGGCCATTCGGCGCTCCTGCTGCACGGCCATGCCGAGCAGGTCCGGCCCGATGTCTGGCGGGCCGCAAGCGCGGAGATCCGGATCATGGACGTAGGACCCTACCGGGGGCAGGCCGCTCGGGTCCGCGATTACAACCGCGAGGTCGGAGCCGATCAGGCGCGATTCGATGAGATGGCCGCCCAGATTTACGGCGACGGTTCGGGGATCGCGGAGGAATGACCGCCGCCGACCCGCTGTTGGATGAAGAACCCCGACTGCGATACGCAGAAAAGCTGGCGCTCCTTATCCGCCGGTTCTTGCGAACGCCGGAGGAGAGGACTCGGGTCGCCGCTAGGCAGGCGAGAGTAGAGACTTCAGCACTTTGGCGAACTCGCTGCGAATTTTCATCTTGTTCTGCTCGAAGAACCCTCTTAAGTCGTACCCGACAACTTCCTTGAAGAAAGCGAACGTGCTTTCCGTCGCATCATTGCCGAGCGTGCCAGTAAGGACGTGCATCTGACTGGAACGATACCTACGAATAACGGTCTCACTGACCTGCGTCGAGACAATAACGATTGCTGGAAGGTAACCTTCATTAGTTGCGCGCATACCGAAGCGCAGATCTGCATTTTGGCGTTTTGAATCAGCGCTCTTGTATCCTTGGCGAATCTCCATGACAACACCGCGCAGATCACTCACCCTGTCCGCGCTTAGCCCGAGAAATTCTCCGGATTCTTGAAGCCACGACTGCAAACGTTCCTTGCTGGCGGCCTTGAGCATTTTTGATTTATCCAAAAGCAGATCCAGAGTATGCACACCTTCCTTACCGTCCTCCTTCTTGTACTTGTACGACCATTTAACGTCTTCGTTTCCTAGCGACAACGAATCCTTGGCTATCTCCCTCAGTAGGCGTTCGCAACCGATGCCCAATTGCCTATAGATCGAAGTCATGCCACCTGCAGCTTTGTGGGCTGCGTACATCAGGTCCGAGTCCAAGCCAACCCAGTTGTAAAGTGGATCCGCGCCGAACATACTACGAAAGTCAGCGACAGAGACCCCATTCTCAGACTTCCCTTTACCAAACGCGGGTCGATATTTGGCGCATTCATCGAGCGGCTCGATCAATATTTGAAGGTACTTCTTTTCTCTGGCGGTCATTCGTCGGGCCCTTTTCTTTAAACGCTTAGGCTTGGCAACCACTGGGCTAGCCACGCGCCATATCGACTAAATCCATTTGACGAGGAAGCTGTCGCGGCGGTCGTGAATCCCTCGCGATTTTGTTCGAGTGAAGGTCGACCAAGTATTCCTGGATGGCACCAGCCACGACATGCCCGAGTAATGGTGGGACGGCATTTCCTATTTGCGTCATGTTCGACATGGCGGCGAAAGGAAAAACAAACTCGTCGGGAAAGGATTGAAGACGCGCACATTCCCTGACCGTCAGTCTTCGGTCCAGTTCGTAATGGAACTGGATTCTCGCCTTTGCGTTAGCCCTGATGCAATACGCCGGTTCCCCGCGCTTGTTCGTATGATCGCCTTGTCCACCGCCCGCCGTAGCCTTGGTGGCGACAAAATATTGACTCTGATTAGTAACGGACTCATCCTGCACAGATACAAGATCGTCGAGCGCTTCATCAATCGACACGCGACGCACGACATGAGTCGACTGGGGTCTCTCGGGACGCCCCGGAAGATCGGCACGCTTTCCAACCAAGAAAAGCCTACGGCGACTCTGAGGAAGGCCGAAGTCAGGGCCGTACAGTTCCCAAACATCAAATTCGTAACCGCAAGCTTCGAACTCCTGGAGGATTGTCTCTAGGTACTTGCCGCCATGAAGCCTTTTTAAGTGCGGCACATTCTCCGCGACCACGATCTCGGGCAGATGTAAGGCCATGTAGTTGACTAACACTTGATAGAGCTGGCCCCGGGGGCTGGCCAGTCCGAGTTTCGGACCCGAAGAGGAAAAGTCTTGGCAGGGGAACCCGCCTAGCAATACCGTTGCCGCCGGTAGTTCGCTTGGCGCCATCACACTGAGGTCGCTGACCCTACCATGCTCCCCTATGTTTAGACGATAGGTCTCGATGGCCTTCTCGTCATTATCAATAGCAGAAATGATATGGAATGCACGGGGCTCGTATATCTTCCCTAAGAACCGGAAGCCTCCCAGGAAACCTAGGTCCAACCCCCCACAACCTGCGAAAAGCGATAGGACGGATGTGCTACCAGCCATGCGCTGCCCATCTAATTCGGGGTGTCGAAACTTCGCGGTATTTGGATTTGACCGATACCCATGCTCGAACAGCGGCTTTGACCGCAGAGCGCGTCGTTTCGGTAAGCCCGATTTTGGTCGCATGTATCAAGTACCTCGCAGCGTTTCTAAGCAAACATGCTTGCTAGGACAGTGATCGAAGCAAGACGATCGAATCACTGATATGCTTCAACAAATCTGCCCCATCGATCTCAGAAACCAGAAACTCCCTGGGATTGATGAACCGATCGTTATACTTCGTACTTGGATTGTTACCGTCCACGTCGATAACAAGGCTGTTCCGCGTGGTGCGATTCACAGGCTGAACGCCACTGACTTTCACTGTGGATGGTTGCATTACACCAGCAACCGCTCCGTCTCCATGTCTTCCAAAGCATACCGTGACCGATAAAGAGCTTGAGACAAACTTGCCTGCAGGAGTAAGGCCGACCCAGGGAACCCTTGGCATTGAAGGCTTGGCCTTCGAGAAAGACATGACCAGCCGTGAATCCGCGGCTTCCGGTAGCGAGCGCATAAGGTAGATACCGAAGCGTTGCAGAAGATTCGCCGCCAGACGAGCACCTTCGGATGATGAGTTGATGGCCCTAGTGGTTTTGTCGTAGCGTGCACAGAAGGAACAGATCTTTTTGAAGACAACGCGCAATCTTTCTGTATCGGACGGAGGTTGCGTATCTGGTGTGCTGTTCATTTCGGACCCTTTGATGCGCATCGGGAGCTGGAGCGCAATCTGCCAAGGATAACCTAAACGCGGGGCATGGTCAGAACTCTCTAATCTGGTCGAGCTAAATGCAGGTGGAAGTCGCTGGTCCAAAGATCTCCGTAGAAGCTCCCCGCATGGACAAACTCACGCCTGACCAGTTTTTGGCCGACGACGCAGACCCCTCTCAACCCCTTCCTGATGGACTCGCGTCCCTACGTATGGTCAGCTTAGAGGTTCTTTTCCCGCTTGGTCAAAGGGTCAGCACACCGGGGGGGGGAGTGGGCGGGCTGGCCGCATAGAGTCGGCCCAGTGGTCGCGGTTCTAAGGGGTTAACCCGATGACACCGATGGAGCAGGGGCCGCAGGCAGGCCCCTAGTGATCCGGCCCTACCAAACCCGCAATCCAACCCTATCGTTCGTTGTGGGGGGCTATTCGCGCCTGCGGAAGGTTGACGTCTGGTTCCGGAACACCTGGGGCGGCCCCACCTTCGGCGGGCACTCCGCCTTCCTCGTCGGTGGGCGCGCTGAGAACCAAAGCCCCGAATCGTGGCAGTTCGACACTATGTGGATGGAGATCGTAGGCGAACCACCCTACAGTGACGCAGCCGCAACGATCTACGAATTCAACCGGGAGCGCGGCGCCGATCAGGCCCGGTTTGACGAAATGGCGGCACGGCTATACGGGAGCGGTCCAGGTTCGCGGACGAGGGACCAGACCTCTGTGTCGCCGCAGGCCAGTCCGGTCCTCAGATGGTTACACAACGCTTACATGAAGATGACCAGCCTGAACGCCAGAGATCGGCGAAAAGGCGTAAGTCATTGACTTGAAATGGTGGCCAGGGACGGAATCGAACCGCCGACACGGGGATTTTCAATCCCCTGCTCTACCGACTGAGCTACCTGGCCGAAGCGATGGAGGGAGCCGCCC
>PUOI01000121.1 GCA_003552765.1 Candidatus Hydrogenedentota bacterium
ATCCCTGGGAAATGCTCAAGTATAGCGAACGGCAATGGCGTTTGCTCACCACACAACGCGGGGGCAGCGGTTACCTTAATCGATGGCGTATCAATACCTGGCGTCAAGCCCTGGAACAGCGAGGATTCAGGGTTACCGTGGAGACGGCGCAGTACTTCGATTCAAGCATCGTGGAAGAACGGCCGCTCTTGGACCCCGAATTTCGCGGCCTGAACCACATTAGCCTCCGCACTGCGCAAGCATTGGTTGCGGCGCGAAAACTATGATTCGGCGCGGGTGATCTCTCCTTCTTCCTGATTCGCCCCGGGTTCACTGGGGAGTTCATGGCCCTTCCACATGTACACGATGCCGCCAATACAGCTATTGAGAACCACCAGGAAAAACACGCCGAGCGAGAGCGCCACGGCCTCGGGGCCTTCAAGACCAACCGCTCCAAATAAATACACGTGTACCCACTCCCGCAAACCGACTCCATTGAGTGAGAGTGGCAGGGCCACTAAGGTTACGGCTATCGGGATTATCGCAAAGAAGTATACGACATTGATATCCAAAGAGAGGGAGATAAGCACAAAGACATGAGCGGTTATCGAGATTAGTTGAAAGACAAACGAGAGCAGCAACGCGCCCCATACCCTGCGTTGACCGGCCCTTAGTTCCGTAAAACCACTATGTATCTTCCGCACGTTTTCGGCGATAGCCGGAAACCGAATTAACCGCGCCAGCGCGCACACACCATTTACAACTGGGACAGCCACGCCGGGAAACAGAAAGAAGATTGCCATGGCGGCGTTTGCCATGGCCATCAGCACCAATAGATAAAACAGGGGGGTGTCGACAAATAAGTCATAGTTATATACAAAACTCACCGTTCCAATGGTAAGTAATGCAAAATAGCCAAGTAATCGTCCTCCTACAACAGATACCGCCGAACGCAGATATTTCTTCTCTTCCCTGCCAAGAGAGATTATCCTTACGGCATCGCCGCCTATGGTGGACGGCAAAAACATATTGAAGAACGCACCTATATAGAAATACCGCAAGAGATTACGGTACGTCTTTTCGATTCCTAGATTGTTAAGGAGCATCTTCCACTTAAGCGTGCTGACAAAGCAGCTCGCCACGACCAACAGTAGCCCGGGCCCAAAATAAAGTCTCCAGCTTAGGTTCGCCAATAGCCCTGCCACCTGCTCGATGTCTATACGATACAAGAGAAACGTCATAAGCATAACGCTGACAGCGCCTCTTACGAGTGTCTTGCTCCTCTTTGTCAAGATAAGGCTCCGCCTGTTAGTTTGCTACCCCCATGGCCACACGCAGTGGGGACCGATGCTAGCAAGGGATTCATCATGCGGACGACGCCCGGAAACAGTGCTAACCAAAACAAGAATACCGTCTACTGCTGGACGGGGCGCCGATACGCGTGGAATAGGTCATAATATGCTTCGGCGGTCTTTCGCCAACTCATGGTTTCAGCCAAGGCCCGGCTTTGTTTAGCCATCTGCTCGCGCAAGGCTTTGTCCTGCAGCAAGCGCTCAAGGGCTTGGGCAATGGCGCTGGCGTCTTCCTTGGGAACCACGATGCCGTTTCCATCCACCAGTTCCGCGGCGCCCGTATTGGTCGTGATAATCGGCAGCCCCGAGGCGAGCGCCTCGTGGGTTGCGTTTCCAAGCGCCTCATTTAGGGACGGCAGTACGAACACATGCGCCTTTTGATAGTACGCAAGCAGTTCTTCATGAGGAACAAAGCCTTCGAAGGAAACTTGGCCGCCTATTCCCAGGGCGCCGGCTTCCGCGCTAAGCTCATCCCGCAAGGGGCCATCCCCCACGATGTATGCTCGAAGACTTGGATATGCGCCGCGAAGTTGAGCCATGGCCTGCAGAAGATATGTAATGCCTTTCTGTTTTATCAGCCGGCCCACGAACACGAGGGTATAACTCTCCTCGCGTGCTGTGTCCGGGGGATGGAATTCCTCACAGGATATCCCATTATGGATAACTTGGATTTCTTGTTGGGACGATGTCTTATAAGCGAGTTCGCGTAAGTCCTTGCTAAGCGCCGTAACATGTTCGGCCTTCTTCCACACCATACGGCTAATGATGCGAAAGACAACGCGATCCAAGAGCTTAAATCGGGCGTTATGTCCGGGCACGTCGCTTCCGCGAAGGCTGACAATGTAAGGAGCGCCCAACAGATAAGCAATCACGCCACAGGGGATGCCAAAAAAGGCAAAAACGAGATCGAATGCCTCTTCCCTGTAAAGCTTTCGGCAGAAACGCCAGGCTTTCCACGAGTAGGCGAGGAGATCGCGGTTTGTCTGGTAATGAAGATTGCCTTTCTTCTCGATATTCAGGAAATGGATGGTGGTATTCTCATAGGGATGTTCCGTGCGCTCTTCGTGCGTGGAGGAGGTCACCAGCGTGATGTGTAGGTCCTCGAACGCGGCGAACTCGCGCAGCAAATAGTACGTGGCGTTGCCCGCTCCGCCTCCCAAGGGCGGATATTCGTAGTTGAGCATTAGGATGCGGAGGGGTTGGGTCATCCCATTCGCTCCCGCCCGAAAACATTTAGGCTTGTGTCTCGTACAATGGTCATGAGTCAATACCCGCCACACCGACGTGTTTGCTGATACGATCTTTGCCAACGCCCGCGCACTTCGCAAAGTCTCTGGCCAAGCTGTTTCCGTTTGGCGTGTCGAGTGTATGAATGTGTGACATTATGGCAGGCATTACGCGGCCACGGATCTTTGTTCTTTGGTAAGTCAATGCGCTAGGCGGAACGGCGATACGTGGAAAACAATTCGTAATAGGCGTCGGCGATTGTGCGCCAACTCATGTTCTCGGCCAACGCCCGGCTTTGTTTAGCCATCTGCTCGCGCAAGCCGTTGTCATGCAGCAAGCGCTCAATGGCTTTGGCAATGGCGCCGGCGTCTCCCTTCGGAACTACGATGCCGTTTCCATCCAGCAGTTCCGCGGCGCCGGTATCGGTCGTGACAATCGGCAGCCCCGAGGCGAGTGCTTCGTGGGTGACGTGTCCAAGCGCTTCGTTTAAGGATGGCAGCACGAAGACATCCGCCTTTTGGTAGTACGCAAGCAGATCCCCATGAGGAACAAAGCCTTCGAGAGACACCTGGCCGCCTATTCCCAGGGCGTCGGCTTCCGCGCGAAGCTCATCGCGTAAGGGGCCGTCGCCCACGATGTATGCATGAAGGTTTGGGCATGTGTCGCGAAGCTTGGCCATGGCCTGCAGAAGATACGTAATGCCTTTCCGTTCTATCAGCCGGCCCACGAACAATAGGGTACAATTCCCATCGCGTACGGTTTCACTGGGACGGAATTCCTCACAGGATATGCCATTATGGATAACTTGGATTTCTTTTTGGGACGATGTCTTATAAGCGAGTTCGCGTAAGTCCTTGCTAAGCGCCGTAACGTGACCGGCCTTCCTCCACACGATACGGCTAAGCCTGCGAAGAACAAGGCGATCCAAGAGTCTAAAGCGGGAACTGTATCCCGGCACGTCGCTTCCTTGAAGACTGATGATATAAGGTATGCCCAACAGATAGGCAATAAAACCGCAGGGAGCGCCAAAAAACGCAAAGACAAGATCAAACGGCTGTTCCCTGTGAAGCGTTCGGCAGAAACGCCAAGCTTTCCAAGAGTACGTGATGAGATCGCGGTACGTCTGGTAATGGAGCGTGCCTTTCTTTCCAATATCGAGGAAATGGATGGTGGTGTTCTCGTAGGGGTGTTCGGTGCGCCCCGCATCCGTGGACGACGTTACCAGGGTAATGTCGAGATCATCGAAGGCGGCGAACTCGCGCATCAAATAGTACGTGGCGTTGCCTGCCCCGCCCCCCAAGGGCGGGTATTCGTAGTTGAGCACGAGTATGCGAAGGGGTTGGGTCATCCCATGCGCTCCCGTACCGCATAGATGGGCTTGCGCTGGCTTTCGTAATAGGTCCGCACGTTGATTTCGCCGAGCAGCCCCATGCCTAAGAGCTGTAGCCCCCCAAGGACGAAAAAGATGGTGAGGTACATCCACGGGTTGTTGGTGATGTTGTGCCCGGGGACCAACAACTTCAGGGCCACGGCGATCGCGCCAAAGGCCCCGCCGGCCGTTATGGCATACAGTCCCCATTTGCCAAACACCTGCATGGGCTTTGTGCTGTAGGACAACAAGAACTTCACGGTAATGAGGTCCAACAGCACGCGCTGAACCCGGTTCATGCCGTATTTGGAGTTGCCATGCTCACGGGGCCTGTGGTTGACCTGCACTTCGGTGACCCGCGCCCCGGTCCAATGCGCGAGGGCAGGCAGGAAGCGGTGCAACTCGCCATACAGGTTCATGTCATCGACGACCTGCCGGTGATAGGCCTTGAGGGTGCAGCCGTAGTCGTGAAGATGCACGCCGGTTATCCAAGATATGAGTGCGTTGGCGATGCGGGACGGCAGCTTGCGCGAAAACCAGTGGTCGCGCCGGTCAGCGCGCCACCCGCTTACCACGTCGTAGCCTTCTTCTATTTTCTCCATCAAAAGCTTGATGTCCGCGGGATCGTTCTGCAAGTCCGCGTCCATCGGAATGATGACATCGCCTTGGGCCGCATCGAAACCGGCCGCCATGGCCGCCGTCTGGCCGAAATTGCGGCGCAACGCCACCACGCGAACCTTCTCGGGGGCCCCATGGTGAAGCTCGCGGCATATCTGCAGCGAATCATCCGTGCTCCCGTCATCGACAAAAATGATTTCGCACCACGAATGCGGCGTTTCCCACAATGCCCTGCTGAGTTGTTCGTGAAGCGTTCGAAGCGAATCCGCCTCGTTGAAGACTGGCACAACAACAGATATGGAGTAATGTGTTTCAGCGCTCATGCCTCATGTTCCCCCAGCCCAGAATTGCGCCTGATGGTACTGCAGAGAGGCCCGCCAAAGCAACTCTGCGGGCGCTTCCCAACATAGCTGCCCCGCGGCGCCGGCCATGGAGCGCGGGAGCCGCGGGGCTTATCTGACGTTTTCCCGTTAGTGCATTTCCACGTCGCAGGAGCCAATGCCGCCCCGGTAGAAATTAAACTGGACGTTGGGGTGATCGGCGAGCAGGCTCATGGGCACGGCGCTATCGGGCATCTGCCTGCCTATCATGAAGGTGGTCAACCGCATGCCGAAGGGATTGTCGTGCATCCCCGCTTGCCAAATGGACACCTTGTCCGTCTTCCAGGTCTCGACAGGGCCCACGGTCGTGGCTTGGGTGGGCACTTCCGAGATGCGCCCGCCCCCGGAAGTCCGGGCGTTTTGCATGATGGTCATGGGATGCAAATCCACCAGGCGCGTGCCCAGCCTGCGGTATTCCGCTGGGCTTGGCGGCTCGTTGGCGTAAGCGCCCTCCCGTTTGACGGGATCGTTGAAGGCCCAGTGTTTCACATCGCCCTGCCCGCCCTGCATGACGGCGCAACGCATGCTGTCAAAGCTTTCGGAGAACGCGGTGAGATCCCCCGTGGGGAACAGCATGTTCTCCTCCGCCATGCGCAGGCCGGGTTCCATAAGGTTAAAACATAACTCC
>PUOI01000193.1 GCA_003552765.1 Candidatus Hydrogenedentota bacterium
CGCGGTATGCTTACTCTCAATCAACCGAAAAGGAGGTAATTCCCATGCGTTCTCATTGCAAACCACTCACTGTCCCCCGAGAGGCCTTGACCACGGATCAGATCATGCTAGTCTTCTTCTTGGATGTGGTGACAAGCGTGCTGGATGCCGTGTCGCGGCAAAAGGGATTTTAGGCGGCGTTCGCCCGAATTGCCGTCTAAGGAACTGGATTGAGGCTGGGAGCCGTGGAAATCATCAACCCGTATCAAACGATAGCGCGCATCCGTTCGATGCCCGGTTTGCCTGCGGTGCTGACTCAGGTCATGGAGACCATGCAAGATCCAGAGGCCTCCGCGCTTGACCTCGGCCAGTTCATCGCCAGCGACCAAACCTTGGCCGCTGCCCTATTGCGGGTCGTGAATTCCGCCTACTACGGTTTCTACCGCGAAATAAGCAGCGTCACCACCGCCATCGTCATCCTCGGGTTCTTGGAAGTGCGCAATCTCGTACTCGCCGTCACAGCCTACAACACCTTGAGTGCGAGCCGGCCGGCGCAAGGGTTGTGGCGGCATTCGCTGGAGGCGGCCATCGGGGCACAGCGGGCCGCCCGCCTCATGAGCGCGCCCCCCGCGGCCGGTCCGTTCGTGGCGGGGTTACTGCACGACGTGGGTAAGGTGGTTCTGCAGGACCTGTATCCGGAGGTCTATCGGCGCGCTGTTGGGCAGGCGCGGCATCGGGCGGAAGCCGTACGCGTGGTGGAGCGGGAAATGTTTCAGCTTGATCATGCCGAGGCTGGGGCGATACTGGCCGAGCATTGGAATTTGCCCGAGCCCGTGGTCGAGGCCATCCGGTATCACCACGAACCGGGTCACGCGCCCAACGCGTTGAAACTGACCAATCTCACCGCCTACGCCGACTACCTGGCTTATGAGGCGGGAGGGGGGGACCCAGCCAATGGCGTCCCGCCCTCATTTCCCGCCGAAGCCGCGCGCAAACTGGACCTCTCGGACCGTCAGCTTGCCCAACTCAAACAGGATATGTCCGGCGCTGGGGAGAAGATCGACGAACTCTTGGGGGCCATTCACGGCGGCAGATGACAAGCACTACCGCTGAGCGAGCAGAGCGGATAGCCGGCGCCGAAGCGGGGGGAGCGATGGCATCACGGCGCCGGCGTCCTGGAAATGCCCCTCAAGCCACCGAATGACATCGTCGAGCACCTGCTGACGCCACCGCTCGACCGGGCGGCATACCTCGTCGCGGAGAAACTGAATGTCTCGCAGAAGACACCTCCGCGCCTCGCCATCAAGGGGGGAAAACTCCGCCTCTTCCACCAGCATCTCCATGAGTGACAAGACATCCCCTGCATCTCCCTCCACGCCGGCGGGATCCGGGGGGAACCAGAGGTCAAGCTCCAGCCGGTTCTCCACGAGATCGATACCCGCCGCCGTTATCCGGGCGGCGGAGAACAAAGGGGGATCATAGCTGGTCAGAAGCTCCACAAACCCCCGGTCACTGAGATAGTGGATATTCGGAATGAGTTCGCGCCGCTCAAAGCCCTTTTCGTTGAGCAACTCCTCTGGACTTAGCATTTCCAAGGGATTGTCGAAGTAATTCTCGTAGAGCAGAAGCAAAAGGCGGCGGCGAACGCTTTTGGGGTGCTGATTGGCCATGCCCTCATTATAGCAACGCATCCATGGTCCGGCAACGGACTGGCGCCTTGCCGGTCTTCGTAGGGCGTCCAACAGGTCCCGCTACGGCCTATCGAATTCCCTGCCCAGCGATTGGGGGTGACAGGCGATTCTGGGAGGGGGGCCATGCCATCCTCTCGGCATGTACGAATCCCGAGCGCCTATATCAGCGTGGCGGACAGGGCGGCCGCCCTTGTTTCTTGGGGCGGAATTCCGTCACAATACGCGCGCAGCAAACATGTATAGTTGTTCATCAATTATGCGGCGGCGGCTTTTACAAAAACCTAGCGGCGTGACCGAAACAGGAGGGAGAAGAAACCGATGAGCACCCCTGGCCTTGACTTCGCCAGCATTCATGAAATGGAAAATGTGGGCGCCATTGTGCTGGGCGGCGGCCGCGGCACGCGCCTTTACCCACTCACCGTCGAGCGGGCCAAGCCCGCCGTGCCCCTGGGCGGACGGTACCGGCTCATAGATATTCCTCTCAGTAACTGCATTCACTCCCGGATCAACCGCATTTATGTGATGACCCAGTTCAACAGCACGAGCTTGAACCGGCATGTGAACAACTCGTATAAGTTCGATAATTTCAGCGGAGGTTTTGTCGAGATCCTGGCCGCCGAGCAGACGCCCGAAGGGGGAGACTGGTATCAAGGCACCGCCGACGCCGTGCGCAAACACCTCAAGCACATCATGAACCTCAATGCGGGCCACTTCTTGATTCTCTCCGGGGATCAGCTTTATCGCATGGATTACCGCACGCTTGTGGACACCCATCTGCGCAACAACGCCGACATCACCGTGTCCACGTTGCCGGTCAAGGAGCAGTCGGCCAGCGCCTGCGGCATCATGAAGGTAAGCGAGGACGGCCGAATCAAGGAGTTCGTGGAGAAGCCTCAGCCGGGCGAGCAACTCTCGGCCATGGTCTCGCCGATCTCCGTGTTCGAGCGCTATGGTCTATCCATCGAGCAAGGCGAGTATCTGGCGTCCATGGGGGTGTATGTCATCAAGCGGGAAGTGCTCGAAGATATTCTGCGGAAGCGGAAGGACTGGACGGACTTCGGTACGCACATTATCCCCAATGCCCTCTCCAACCGGCGGGTGATCGCCCATCTTTTTCCCGACTTCTGGGAAGACATCGGAACCGTGCGATCCTACTATGATGTGAGCATGCGCCTGGTGCAGCAGGATCCGCCCTTCGAGTTTCACAACCCTAAGCACCTGATCTTCACACGGGCCCGTTATCTGCCCGGCGCACGCATACGGGAGGCCAGCATCACGGACGCCTTCGTGTGTGAGGGAGCGCGAATTACCGAGACGAGGATCCACAACTCCATTGTGGGCATCCGCAGTTGTCTCGGCAAGAACGCCGAACTGGATCGCACCATCTTGATGGGGGCGGATTACTACAACGAAGAAACCAGGAGCGATGCTCCCATCCCCATTGGAATCGGGGAGAACACGCGGATATCCGGCGCCATCGTGGACAAGAACGCCCGCATCGGGAAGAACGTCGTCATTCGGGGCAATGATCAGATGCGGGATCGCAAGGGTCCTGGATTCGTCGTTCGGGATGGGATCGTGGTCATCCTCAAGAACGCCGTGATACCCGATGGGACCGAGATTGTGTGAGGCTTCGCCGGGGCGCCGCGAACAGATTCAGCCCGTGATGGCGCGGTAGGTCAGCCGGGCCGCGATGATAGCGAGAAGCGCGAACATCGCCTGCCGCCGTCTGGCGCGCGTGAGGTGGTGGTTAATCCAGCGTCCCGCAGGGCCTCCCGCTTGGGCGCCCGCCACGATGAGCGGGGCGAGCGCGAGATTGACCTGCCCCCACGTCCAGGGCAAGTCCGTGGTGGCCTCGGCCTGGGCGTGAGCCGCCGTGGCCGCCAGGCAAGTCATCACCATGACCATATTGCTGATGGCCACCACCCGCTTGTGGGAGGCCACCGCCGCCAAGAGAACCAGTGGAACCATTATGGCGCCGCCGCCCACCCCGGTGGCGCCGCTTATTATCCCCGTCGCCAGCCCTATGGCAATTGCCATTCCCGGTTTGGGCCGCTGAGAGGGTCTCTCGGGCTCGTGGGGGTCGCCGAACGCCAGACGCAACGCGACCAAGGCCAGGACGATCACGAAGATCCAGGTGACGGCGCGTTCGGGCAGCAAGGCGGTGCTCCACGCGCCCGCGTACGCGCCCGCCACGCTTCCAGCCGCAAGCCATCCCGTGAGCCGCCATTCAATGTTCGTCACGCCTCGATTCAACCGCCACGTGTTGATCAACGCGACGAAGGTGATGATGAACAGGCTTGTGCCTTTCGCCGTATGCTGATCCATGCCGGGCGCGAATTCCACGAACGCAGGCACCATGAGCAATCCGCCGCCAATCCCCAGCGCATTGCTTAACACGCCCACGGCCGCGCCGAGAACGAGCATTTGCGCAAAGAACACCAGAGAGACGTCAGGCATGCCGGCCTCTTTCGGTTGGGTTGAGGACGCCTACTCCGTGCGAATGATCTCAATAGGAATCTTGGATGACAGCTCGTAGAGGTCCGGGCGGCGATCGCGGAAGGGACGCACCATGCCGACTTCCCGTTGCTGAGCCAGGGAGCCCAAGTCCAGCTCGGTCATCACGACCGTTTCGACATTGGGGTCGGCCTCCGCAGCGATGGCGTTGGCCGGAAACGCGACATCGCTGGGCGTGAAGACGGCGCTTTGCGCGTGGTTCACCAGACTGCTCTTGAGATTGGCGAGGTTCCCCACGTTGCCCGAGAGGAGCACGTACATCACGTTTTCCACGGCCCTCGCCCGCGCGGTGTAGCGGACGCGGTCATAGGCCTTGCGCTCGTCGGTGCTGAAGGGAACGAAGATGGCCTCCACGCCATGCAAGCTGAGCAGCCGGGAGACCTCGGGAAATTCGATGTCGTAGCAGATCTGTATGGCGAAGCGGGCCAGGCCGGTGTCGAAAATCTTGATGTCCTGGCCCGGCTGAATGCCCCATAATTTGCGTTCGCCGGGCGTGATGTGAAGCTTGTCCTGCGTGTACACGTTGCCCGTTGGCGTGAAGAGGTGGGCCACATTGAAGATTTGGTCCTCCCGGAGCACGGGATGCGATCCGCCGATGATGAAGAGCCCATACTGCTTGGCCATGCGGGTAAACATCTCGATATAGCGGTCGGTGTAGCGTGCGAGATCCTCGACCGCGTCGAGATACTCGAGGTCGGGCCGCATCGTCCCGAAGAGCTGCGTGGTGAAAAGCTCGGGGAACATGATGAAGTGGCTGTAGTACTCGTCGGCGGTCTGAACGTAGAACTCCACCTGCCCCTCGAATTGCTCCCAGCTATGGATCCGGTGCATCATGTACTGAACCACGCATACCCGGACCTTTCGCACGGGTTTGCGGATGGGGGCGCCGGCGATCCGGCGCTGCTCGGGTTTGAAGTCGGGGTTGGGCATCTCAAGCAACGTGGCGTAGTTGAGGCTCGCCTTGTCGTTGAGATAGTCCATGTGCACGCCCCGGACCTTGTAGACAGCGCGCAAGTGCGTATTAAGGGCGGGATCCTTGATATCGCCCCGGATGACCTTGTCCACGTACTCTTCCGCGGTCATGCGCCCGGCGTAGTCCCGGTAACCGGGAATGCGGCCGCCCGCGACCATGCGGCGCAGGTTGAAGCGGCGCACGATCTCCTTCCGCCCGCCGTAGAGCTTCTGGGCGATGCCCCGGCCGCGGTAGTCGGGGTGGACGGCGATATCGGCCCCGTACAACGTGTCGCCGCTGGGATTGTGGTTGCTGAAGGTGCCCATCCCGGTGATCTCATCGTAGGAATGCCACGGGGAATCGTCGTCGAGCTGCACGATGAGGGATGCGGCGTAGCCGACGATTTTACCGTCA